>NZ_JJOV01000051.1:0-26401 GCF_000979385.1 Methanosarcina sp. 2.H.A.1B.4 | reverse complement strand
TTTGAATAAGAGTCAGGAAATTGCCACTGCAGTTGCCACTATCAACTCTATGCTCATCGAACTGGATAGGCTTTCAGACGAAGGCCTGGATAAAATCGAAAATATTGAGAAAAGCATCAGTGAGACCGCATCTACTGCTGAAGAGAATGCCGCAAGCAGTGAAGAAACCTCTGCTGCTATCGAGGAACAGACCGCTGCCATGCAGCAGGTAAGCACTTCGGTACAGAATGTTAGCGAGCTTGCTCAGAAAACAGTAAATGTTCTTTTAGAAAACTTCAAAGTTTCGGGGGAACAGACAAACAATCAACCTTCTTTTGGAAAACCACAGCATTTCAACAGGAAAAATAATTCTAAAATATACTGAATGTAAAATCGAGAGCTGTTTGAATTCGGGGCTGATGGAATGCTGCAGTTTGTATCCTGTAATTCCTATAAGTCCCCCTTTCAGGTGATATAAAATGAGTTATCATAGTCAAATTGTAAATGTGGATAATACTATTCAGGTGATTGTTTTCAGTCTTGGAGAAGAGCGATATGGAGTTGAAATCTCTCAGGTAAAGGAGATTATCCTGCCAACTCAAATTACCAGAATTCCAAACGTACCTGGCTTTGTAGAAGGAGTCCTGAACCTCAGAGGTCAAATAGCAGCCATTATTAATCTCAGAAAAAGACTGGGCAAAGAACCGAAGAAAAACGATGAAAATACCCGGATTATTGTTGTTGAATACAATAATGCCACCATAGGGATGATGGTTGACAGTGTCAGTGAAGTCAAATACCTATCTTCCCAGAATATCGAAGAAATACCCAGGTTTTTAGCTTTGAGAGACGATTCTAAGTTTTTAAAGGGTGTTGGGAAACTTGAGGATGGTCTTCTCACATTGATGGACCTTAAAGAATTATTCAGTGAAGAAGAGCTGAAGGAGATTGGGGGATGACCGATAAAGTCCACCTTAGAGCTCCTGTTAAAACTTATGATGGCGGATGGGTGGATGTAGAACTTGTAGTAACCGACAACAGTCTTATTATAGGCAAAAGAGACATCCCCTTCAGGGAAATAGAAGACCTGGAAGATGTTGATGTAGAGGGTGTTAAATGCATCCAGATCAAAAAAGAGGGTAAATTTGTACTTAACCTTCCTCAAAATCTTCATCAACAGGTTTTCAAATTCATTGCATTTAATCTCAAAGCAGATAAGTTTGCAGTGTTTTTTTTGTCGTATGCTACTGTTGGTGGTGTTGTTTCATCGAATTCACAGTGGGAAAAAGGGTATTTCAGCGTAACAGATGAAGGATTCTGGTTTTTGTCCTCCAAAAACCAGAAGAGAATTCCAATTGAAAATCTCGGATCTGTTAACACTGATCTTAGAAACGTGGGTGGGAAACAGAGAAAAGTTCTCATCCTTTCTCATGTTGAAAAAAGTAATGTAGTAACAAGCCTGGTCCTCTGTCCGGAAAGTACGCTGGAAATGCTTGAAAGCTATCTTCAGCGGCTCTTTAACAAACATAAACCTTCAATTAAATTGTCTGAAGATGAAACGCAAATTCTCACTTTGATATATTCCGGATTAGATTTTGCATCAATTGAAAATATAATTGGAATCTCAACGGACGAACTAAATAATTATTATGATCGGCTTGTCGATTCCGGATTAGCTAAAGTTGTAAAAATTAGAAAAGAAATAGAATTAACCCCTCTTGGGGTAAATATGGTTGATAATATATCTAAAAGATAATTTTTAGGGGGATACATATGCCAAAAGTATTAATTGTTGATGACACCGCTTTTATGAGGAAACTTCTTAAAAACATTCTGTTCGGCGCTGGATTTGATATCGCAGGGGAGGCCGAAAACGGAAAGCAAGCAGTGGAAATGTATCGAGAGCTCAAACCGGATGTCGTTACAATGGACGTTGTTATGCCTGAAATGACAGGAATTGACGCATTAAAGCAAATAAAGTCCGTTGATAAAGACGCTAAAATCGTGATGTGTACTGCCATAGGGCAGGAGAATATAGTAAAGACAGCTATAAAACTGGGGGCAAGAGGCTATATTATAAAACCTTTCCAGGCTCCTAAAGTCATTGAAGAAATTAAGAAAGTAATTGGTGGATGAATTTGGGGGTAGCATGATACGTACTCTTATTGTTGACGATTCTGCCTTCATGCGGATGGCAATAAGAAGCATGCTTGCCAGTAGCTCGGATATAAAGATCGTCGGAGACGCATGTAATGGAAAAGAAGCTGTAGAAAAGGCAAAAACATTACACCCTGATATAATCATAATGGACGTTAACATGCCAGTCATGGATGGGCTGACGGCTGTTAAAACCATTATGAATACGGACCCGGTTCCCATCATCATGTTTAGCACCCTGACTACAGAGGGCTCAAAAGAGGCATTAGAAGCTTTGCATCTTGGAGCAATAGATTTTACTGCAAAATCCGAGTCTCACCATGATGTAAATAAGGCAGAGAGCGAGCTTATTGATAAAATAAAAAATATTCACAGCTCAAATCCTAACATATTAAGATTACTTAATATGAGGAAATTTAAAGGGGAGGTTGTCAGGGGAAAATGGAGATGTACCGGGAACTTTGGAATTCTTATAGGTTCATCTACAGGCGGCCCTTCATCTCTTGAACAGGTGATTACAAGGCTTCCCGGGGATTTGCCTGCCCCGGTTTTTGTTGTCCAGCATATGCCTGAAGGTAGTTTTTGCAGGCAACTGGCAGAAAGGCTGAATTTTCTATCAGAGCTGGAAATAAAAGAAGCCAGAAATAATGAAAAAGTAATTGCAGGTGTTGTTTATATCGCGCCGGGCGGCTACCACATGACTGTTAGAAAGGCTCTGGATGTCACTAGAATTAAACTCATAAAAAGCAAGCCTGTTCATGCTGTAATGCCTGCCGTTGATGTAACAGCTGAAAGTATGTTAGATGTATATGGCAAGAACATTGTTGCCTCTATTCTTACGGGTATGGGGTGTGATGGTGCTTCCGGGTTTAAAAAGATACGAGATGCAGGCGGTTCCACAATTGCGTGCAGTGAAGATACCTGTGTTATTTTCGGGATGCCAAGAGCTGCAATAGAAGCTGGAGCTATTGACGTTGTGAAACCCATTTTTGAGATCCCTGAAGAAATTGTGAAGAAACTGGAGGCTAAATGCAATGGAAAGTGATATGGCAGCTTATAAAAGCGATTTCCTTCAGGAAATATACGAGTGTCTCGATGTATTTAATCAATCTTTTGTGGATTTAGAAAATGGAGACTCCGCCGCAATTGATGAAATCTTTCGAATAACCCATACAATAAAAGGAATGGCTGGATTTCTTGGATATGCATCACTTGAACATTTGTGCCATAGTATGGAAGAAGTCCTGTGCGGCATAAAAAACGGAGACATAGAAATCGATGGTGAGCTGGTTGACATTCTGCTTTCAACAGTTGACCGAATCATGGAAATTGTTAAACAAATCGAAAATGCAGATAATGATAATGTAAAAATAGAAGATCTTCTTAACGCATTTGAAACTTACGAAAAAATTATGACTGGTGGACAGGGGTCTCTTTGTATCCAGAATCCCGTGGAAAATAAGGTTTTATCTCCTGAAATAATTTCCATACAGCAATCAGATGACAATACCTCTTCAAACTTTGAATGCCATGACAAACAGGAAAATGAAGTTACCTGCAATCCGGATGACTATAATCTTGTTCTGGATGTAGTCCTTTCTAAAGACTGTGTAATGAAGGGTTTGAGAGCAGCATTGATCATCGAATCTCTCAGGGATATAAGCAAATTAGCAAAAATAGATCCCGATGAAAATGAGATGGATAACAGCTTTGATGGTCACTTTAAAGTGTTCCTTTCAGGAGACAGCAAGAAGGTTGAAGAGATTATGGATAAAATTTCAGAAATTGAACAGTTTAATATTTCTGAAATTAAACCACTTAATATTGCCTGTAATGAAGAAATTAAATGTAAAAGCTCTCTCTCAGTAGAATCTCAATCCTGTATCCCATCCAAAATGGAAAATGAGGTTCCCTGCAATCCGGATGCCTGCAATCTGGATACCTGCAATCTTGTCCTGGATGTAACCCTTGATAAAGACTGTGTAATGAAGGGTTTGAGAGCAACATTGATCATAGAATCTCTCAAAGATATAAGTAAATTAGCTAAAATCGATCCCGATGAAAATGAGATGGATAACAGCTTTGATGGTCACTTTAAAGTGTTCCTTTCAGGAGAAAGCGATGAGGTTGAAGAGTTAATGGATAGAATTTCAGAAATTGAACAATTTAATATTTCTGAAATTAAACCGCTTATTGCCTGTAATGACGAAATTAAATGTAATAGCTCTATCTCAGTAGAATCTCAACCAGATTTCCCCTCAACTCCAGTTACGGTGCCTGAAGCAACAGCTGTTTCAGCCACAAACAAATCAAATACACTTCACTCCTGCATGTACAGTTTGGCAGCAAGACTACGTTGCATTTTAAACAGAATTAGTAAATCAATAAACTGTTTCAAAATAACAGAATACGCTGGAATACTTCCAAGGAAAAAATGCAAGGACTCCTCTACTGACGGTCCAAAGTCACAGGAAATCCAGGTCTTAGAAAAAGACTCCGGAATAAATCCTGCAATTCCTGATCAAGAGGTGCAACTGAACGAAGCCCGGATTTTAGAGCCAGGTTCTGGAAAAACTTTTGATAAGGGTATTCCTGATAAGTGTATTTCTGATAAGGATATTCCTGATAAGGATATTCCTGATAAGGGTATTTCTGATAAGGATATTTCTGATAAGGGTATTTCTGATAAGAGTATTTCTGATAAGAGTATTTCTGATAAGAGTATTTCTGATAAGAGTATTTCTGATAAGGATATTTTTGATAAGGATATTTCTGATAAGAGTATTCCTGATCAAGAGCTGCAATTAGATAAAGCCCAATCTCCGGCAGAGGACTCTGAAAATATCTCTACTCAGGGATTAAAGTCACAGGAGATCCAGGAAACCGGAGAATCGGAAAAAGACTCAATCAATCACTTCTCTGAATCGGCAACATCTGCAAAAGTGCCTCTGGAAACAAAAAGACAGGAAACCATCCGGGTTAGGACCTCCAATCTTGATAATATAATGAATCTTGTTGGTGAACTTGTTATTAACAAAGGACGTCTGCTTCAGATATCTCAGGAATACAACTTACCTGAACTGGAGGAAGCAACCGGGACTCTGGATAAATCAATTTCAAGCCTGCAAGATGAAGTGATGAGAATAAGGATGGTAAAAATTGAGAGGATATTCAGTAAGTTTCCGCGCATGGTAAGAGATCTAAGTAGAAAATTCAACAAAAATGTCGAGTTTGAAATTGAAGGGCAGGATACCGAATTAGACAGGACGATTTTAGATGAAATTAGCGATCCTCTGGTCCATCTTGTGAGAAATGCCGTTGACCACGGTATCGAATATCCCGAAGAGCGGGAAAAAGCCGGGAAAAACGAAGTTGGACACATAAAACTCTCAGCTAGAAGAGAAAAAAACAACGTAATAATAGAGATCGAAGATAACGGCAAAGGCATAGATGTTGAAATCTTAAAAAAGAAAGCTGTTGAGAAGGGAATATTATCTTCATTTGATGTAGAAAACCTCAGTGAAGAAGAAATCCGGATGATTATTTTTGCCCCGGGTTTTTCGACAAAGGACACTCCAACAGAGATCTCAGGTCGGGGTGTGGGCATGGATGTAGTAAAAACTACTGTTGAAAAACTGGGGGGAAAGGTCCGGGTATATTCAAAGAAGGGAGAGTTTACCAGAATAAGAATTGATCTACCTCCCACAGTCGCTATAATAAAATCTCTTTTAGTGGAGGTCGGGTCTGAGACATATGCGATCCCGATTTCTAACGTTGTGAAAGCTCTGAGTGTTGACAGCAGTGATTATAAGCTTGTTAAAGAAACCCCTGTGCTTTATATAAGGGACAAGCTGATACCAACGGTTGAGTTAAAAGAAATTTTCAATGTACCCTGTGAAAAATTAGATCACGAAATCGCCATAATTGTTGAAAAAGAAAATGAAGAAATTGGCCTTATAGTTGATTCAATTATAGACCAGCAGGAAATTGTTATTAAACCACTGGGAAATATTTTCTCAAATTCAAAAGGATTTATTGGTGCCACAATACTGGGTGACGGGCGTGTAATACCGATTATAGATGTTTCAATGCTTATAAAAGGTGATATTGATGACTGATTTAAAAAATCTTAGTGAAGTAGAACTGGATATTCTAAAGGAACTCGGGAATATTGGGACCGGGCATGCTGCGACCGCTCTTTCTAAACTACTGAACAAAGATGTATACTTCTCAGTTCCGGAGGTCAAGATAGGAGAAATTAAAAATCTCTCCAGTGAATTCATTAACGATGTTGTTGCAGGGGTAGTTATAGCACTGCAGGACCTCGAAGAACACAGGTCCGGATATCTATACATTATGTTCCCTGAAAAGTCAGCAAGAAAAATTGCAGGCGATTTATTTGGTATGGAAGAGCTGGATGAGGAAATGTATGCGTCCACAATTATGGAGGTCGGGAATATACTCTCCTCTTCTTTTTGTGATGCATCAGCTGATTTTATGGACATCATATTGCTCCCGTCCCCTCCAAATTTCGCAGTAGATGTACCTACGGCAGTCATTGATTCAGTAGTTTCGCAAATGGCTGAGAAGAATGACCATATAATTCTATTTGAGACCTCGCTCAGTTCTGATCCAGATGTAGAAATTTATTTAGCCCTGCTTCCGGAACCCAGTGTGCTTGATGATATGATGAAAATTCTGGAACAACTATGAGCAGTGATATTTTATTCGTCTCTAATGAAAGTGGGAAAGCGGTTTTTTTAACCAGCGGGGATGTACTGCTAAAATCTTTTTGTTCACTTTCAAATACCTGCTCATCTCGGGATTCTTGCCGATCATGTGACATGATTAATGGTGCAAAAAGTCACATGATGGGCACTAAATCAAATTTGAACATTAAAAGCCTGGACGGAGAACTGTCTGCCGGGATAGGGGAATATAAGATTGGGAAAAATGTCCTCTTGAAAGTAATGGGACTGGGTTCCTGTATTGGCGTTATTCTTTCTGACGTTTCAACAGGTATATGCGGAATAGCACATGTGTTGCTTCCCGGGGCTTCAAATAAAGGCGAAACCAAGTATGCCGAAACAGCCATAGAAAAAATGTTTGAAGACATGATAAAAATGGGGGCGAGAAAAAGCAGGATTACTGCAAAGTTTGCAGGAGGAGCCCAGGTTTTTAAGCATATGAGCCTGGATATCCTCAAAATTGGTAATAGAAACGCAATATCCGTTGAAGAAACTTTGATTAAAAAAAATATCCCGATTCTGGCAAAAGATGTGGGTGGGGAAGTCGGCAGAAGCGTTATCTTCAATCCTGTGGACGGAAGCATGATCGTTAAACCTACTAAAGGGGATGTACTGTGGTTGTAAATATTGATGACGACTTTAACTTTCTTGTACGAAAAATTTCAAAATCATCGGGTATCATTCTCGCTGGGTACAGGGACAGTTATCTTAGGAGAAGAATTGACCTGAGAATGAAGGCCGTTGGCGCAGATAACTACACAACGTATTCGGGGCTCCTGGAAAAAAATCAAAATGAGATGAAGGAGGTTATAAACGCACTTACAGTAAACGTTACCGAGTTTATGCGGGACAAAACGCCATTTATGTTTTTCCGGGAAGAAATATTGCCCGACATAATGGAAAGGAAACAAAAATCTAAAAGCAACCTCGTCAGGGTTTGGAGTGCAGCCTGTTCTAATGGGGAGGAACCGTATTCAATTGGCATTTGCTCAAAAGATGTTTTGCCGGAAGACTGGAGCGTCTCCATCTATGCAACGGATATTGACGAAAAATGCCTGAAGCATGCTTCACAGGGAATATACAGTAAAGAGCAAATAAAAAATCTGGACCCTTCCCTTATAAAAAAATATTTTGAACCAGCAGGGGAAGGTTTTAAAATCAGAAGCATCCCAAAACTATCGATCAGATTTCAAAAACATGACCTGACCAGTGAACCTCCAATTTCAAAACATTTTGATGCCGTATTCTGCAGAAATGTTATGATATATTTCAATGAGAGCCAAAAAATAAAAATGTTAAATGATTTTTATAATTCTCTTTCAGATGACGGCTATCTGATTATTGGCAAGTCCGAAACTTTGCCCGTTGAAATAAGGGGACTGTTTACTCCTGTCAGTGTGAAAGAGAAAGTGTTCAAAAAAGTATAATTGGCTACTTATATTTATACGGCGGTAGAAATCTGGATTTAACCAATTACTTCTACATTTATTTTTTTCTCTAATGGTAGAGGAAATTGTTTTGAACAATTTCTTTTATCCTGACGTCATTTTCTTCTGATTTTTCTGTTAAAATTGTTTTACCCAAACCCTTGCATTGTGAGGTCCCTTATACAAAAATTCATATTCTTCTCTAAGTTTTGTATTTCACACGATCCGTAATAGCACTTTTCCCCGGGGACTCACGTGTTCATATATGTGGAGATGTCTGCGATAATATTCTTTTTTTCTTCTAAAATTATTGAATTTTTGACGATATGTCGCGGCATTAATGACAAAATAGAATCAGAAGACTCTTCAACTGACTTACAAAGAGGGAGTTTATATAGTATTTAATCAGCGGGGGGCAAACTCACTAACCTTTTTTATTAAAAACTTGCTAAATAATATATTTATGTGATCTCTGATTTATGTTCGTGTCGAAACTAACTAATAAAAACAGTTTTCTTCCTTAAAATGGGAATTAATCTTTAAAAACAGTATCTATAACCCTAATTATAATTAAAACTCTTCAACGAAATATATCCCCTAACTATCTTTTCTACACCCTCCCCCTTCAAAATTGCCTCTGTATTCTATCAAATTTTATATAAAGTTAACCCCCTAACTGCCGAAACATTTATAACGTAGTCTGATATTATATTTGCTGTTATAATAGTCACAATATATTCTGGTGATTTATAATGTGGAATCGATTAATTAAAAATGAAAAAGGGTTTACGGGGCTTGAAGCGGCAATTGTGCTGGTAGCCTTCGTAGTCGTAGCTGCAGTGTTCAGTTACGTCATGTTGGGAGCGGGGTTCTATACAACCCAGAAAAGCCAGGAAGTAGTACACACAAGTGTACAGCAGGCAAGCAGCAGTCTTGCACCTTCCGGAGATATCATCGTGTTAGCAGAAGCTGGTAATGTTGTCGAAAACATTACATTTTATGTAACTAATACTGCAGGTGGATCAACTGTAGACCTTAACAAGACATTAATTTCCTTTTCAGATAAGAATGATTTTGTAACAAAGGACTACAATAAAACTGTTGATGATAGAGCCTGGGAGTATACCGGCGTCATTACCGTCGAGGGAGACGCACCTAACCTCATTGAGAAAGGCGAAAAGTATAAGGTAGTACTCAATTTGGGAGAATATAATCTCGGTAGTAAGCCTGGAGTAAACGAAAATATCAAGATTGAGGTAAAACCACCAGAAGGTGCAGTTCTTGTTCTTGAAAGGACAATGCCTCCTGCACTTACAACTGGTAATTATTATGCGGTATACTGAGGTGATCTGAAATGTGGAATAAAATTTTTAAAGATGAAAAAGGGTTTACCGGTCTTGAAGCAGCAATTGTGCTGGTAGCCTTCGTGGTCGTGGCTGCAGTCTTCAGCTACGTCATGCTGGGAGCAGGTTTTTATACAACTCAGAAAAGTCAGGAAGTAGTGCATACGGGTGTGCAGCAGGCAAGCAGCAGCGTCGAATTGAGTGGAGACGTAATTGCTAAAGGTGATGGTACTGAACTTAAAAATATCACTATGTTCCTGCAGTTGACTTCTGGAGGTTCAGCAGTTGATATGGGTCAAACTCTTATAGTTTTTACAGCTCCAAAAGTACCCCCAACTGACTTAAATCTCTCTACTACCGCCAGTAACAGTACCTTCAAAATTGTACAGAAATTTAACGATGAAGGTAACCAAGATAACATCATAAACAGATTTGAGAAATTTGAAGTATTGGTTAATGTGGATGCAATAACTGATAAAGTTAGTGAAGAAGTTGGACCTAATGACATGTTCCAGGTTGAAATCAAACCACCTCAGGGCGCAGCCTACACCATTCACAGGCAGGCACCTCCCTCAATTAGTGCAATTATGACTCTCGTCTAAAATTGAAGTAATAATGACACTCTCCTGAGTGCCATTATTTTAATTTTTTAATGCTATAGTTTTGGTGATATGATGAGTGGGGAATCCTTTGACCAGTCTATGATTGATAAAATTGTAGCTACCGCTGAGAGCGACACTATAGAATCCAAAGTTGCAAATCTTGAAGAAGAGGTAACTGAGATCAAAGGCTCTATCAAAAATCTCCTTATGGACATTAGGGAAACGATGAGTGTTCTTGAAAACCCTTTCCAGAATATTCAGGGTATTGCTAATATCTCCGGCGCCATAGTAAATCCCAGGCCTATTGATGATGGGGACAAAGAAGAAACAAATGAAAATGAGTCTGATGATACAGATCTGGAATTAATGGAACAGGCCCATAAGAGTCCTTTTGAAGATATGAAGCGAGCTGCTCAAAAACTGCCTAAGAGGAATGACTCTAAACTTATTGATCCCCTGGCCTTTTACAATACTATTGTCTGGAGCAAGGACATGGTGGAGAAATATGACAATGAGGCCATAAAGGAATTAATTGAAGTATTCGCTCTCTTAGGATATATTCCCGGTGATATTAAGGAGATTATTCTTAAAGTCATTGAGATCCTGGTCAAAAACAACAACCTTGATGGTGCAGTAGTGGACCTTTATAGACTTTATCATATACTTTATCCCGAAGATCTTTCTCTTGACTCCAAAATACTGGGTCATGTCCTGAATGAAAATGATATGGTGAAGAACGCATGGCAAAGGAAGTCATAACTTCAGCAATACTCGTAATGGTGAGTGTTATAGCTGCAGTGACTTTTGTTAATGCCATCCTTCCTTCTGTATATGGTCTATCCGAATCTTATAATTCCGTTGCACATAATATGGAAGATCAGTTTAAAACAGATCTCGATATCATATTTATTTATCCTGAAGATAACAATGTTTCCGTCTGGATAAAAAATGTCGGGTCATCAAATATACCTCTTTCAAAGCTACAATACTGTGACGTTTTCATTCTTTCTTCTTCAAACTACTGGAACCCCGGATTTGAATCCAATTCGACTCCTTCATGGGAATATACTTTTGAAAATGGAGGCGGAGATACCTGGGATCGTGGAGAAACTATTAAGGCAGCAATAAGTCTTGACTCTCTGCCAAGTGACATTTATCAAATTACCTTTTTCCTTTACAATGGGGTATCAACATCAGATACATTCTCAAAGTGATATCATGGGTCTTGATACAGTAATCGTAGCGTTCTTTGTAGTTGGAACGATTCTTGTTGTAGCAGGTACTGTAACAATGGGGACCAGTAATCTTCTCGAATCTTCTTATGACGGATACGTTGCAATTCATGACACAACTATGGATAGGCTTCATACCAGTATTGAAATCCAGAATATACGGTTTAATGTTTCAACAAATCTTACCAGTTTCACAGTTGTAAATACAGGTGAAACCAAATTAATCGATTTCGGTCTCTGGGATATTATCTTAGTTAAAAATGGTACGGTGTCCTATTTGAATGAATCTCAGTACATAATAACATCTGATAAAGATATAATAAATCCCGGTATTCTGGACCCGCATGAAAGTATTAACGTTGAATTATTAATTGATCTTGAATCCAATGACAGTTTTATTGTAAAAACTATCACTGAAAATGGTATCGTCTCTTCCGCAGAACATGTGGCAGGTGAATAAAATGGGACAAACAGAGGAAAAAAAGAATATTATTTCAAGTGGCAATGATGAAATTGATAAAAAATTAGGTGAGGGCATCCCTATAGGTTCTCTTGTGCTCATTGAAGGAGAAAACGATACCGGGAAGAGTGTATTCTGCCAACAAATGGTGTATGGCGGATTGAATCAACTTTACAGGATAGCATATTATTCAACCGAGAATACCATTAAAAGCATGCTGGCGCAAATGGACAGTCTGAGCCTCGATATCTCGGATTTTTACACCTGGGGCTATTTCAGGATTTTTCCGGTTCATCTTGACGGTGTTGAATGGACTTCCAATCAAATGAAAGGGACCCTGCACCTTGTTATAAATCATATTAAAAGTGTCAAAGAACGAGTCATTATAATTGACTCCCTCACAATGTTTACTACTTACTCTGATGAGGATGACATACTTGGATTCCTCACAAGTTTGAAAAATTTGTGTGATAAAGGGTACACAATCTTCATTACTTTGCATCAACACGCTTTCAAAGAGGACACACTTGTTAGAATTCGGTCTTCATGTGATTGTCACCTATTTCTGAGAAAGGAACAGCTCACTGATCGCTATATTAGCGTTATGGAAGTCTCCAAAATAAGAGGTGCTAAGAAAAGCACAGGTAATATAGTGAGTTTTGAAGTCCAGCCTGGATTCGGTTTAAAGATAATTCCAATATCACAGGCAAGAGTATAATTTTTTTTAACGTAACTGTCCACTTATGGGGTTTACATGGATATTATTGAGGATAAGCTGAGTATTGAAGAGAAGCTGAGTATTGAAGATGGTCGTGCACTTAATGCAGGGGTATATACAAATTTTCCGTTTAAACCAAAAAAATATGACGGGCATGACCATTCAAACCTGAAAACATGCAATCTTTACAAGCTCCTTCCTCCGGAAATGAAAAAGGAGGTTGAAATCAACCTTCATCTTCTGGAGTACTTGCATATCCTGCCCATAGATACAATGGGTATACCCAGATATGTTTCTAAGCTTGAATCAAAACACGGTGATATAGAGGACCCCAATCTGATATACAAGGTCAACGACCAGATCTATGTTCACATTTATCCAAACAAAAACGACGTAAGGAATTTCTATATTCCTATTGAACCTATACTTCTTACCGGAGTTGGGCGGCTCATTAAAGAAGTAGAAATCAAACTTGTAGATTACCTTACAGGGATTGAGTTTGATCCTGAAAATTTAGACGAAAAAGAAAGGATACTGAAAGAATCCTTAGAAGCTATTTGCATAATAGGCAATAAAAAGCCGGTTGACAATTCTACTTCCGGGGTCAAAAAACTATTCGGGTCCAGATTATTTCCAGTTAAGGATGATCCGGATAAAAATCAGATGTACATAACAAAAGAGCATTATGAAGCGCTGAAATATTCAGTTCTCAGGGACAAAATCGGCGTGGGTTTCCTTGATCCATATATAAATGACAGCCATATTGAGGATATAACATGCAATGGTCTGGGGCCTATCTTCATTGAACACAAGGTGTTCAAGGGTCTGAGGAGTGTTATTGAATTTAATGACAATGATGCACTCAATAAATATATTATCAGGCTTGCAGAGAGGATCGGAAAACCCATCACTTTCAAAAACCCCATAGTGGACTCCACACTCCCGGACGGGTCAAGAATTAATATTGTTTTTGGGGATGATATCAGTAAAAACGGGAGTAATTTCACCATAAGAAAATTCGCTGACATTCCATTCAGTATTCTTCAGGTTATAAAAGGCGGAACCCTGGATTACAGGATGGCAGCTTATCTGTGGATTCTTATCTCTGAGGGAATGAGCGGCTTTATATGCGGTGAAACCGCGAGTGGAAAAACAACTACGTTGAATGGTATTACAGCATTTATAAACCCTGATTCTAAACTGGTTTCAATTGAAGATACGCCTGAACTGCAAATTCCTCATAAAAACTGGACCAGAGAAACAACGAGAGGAAGTACAAGGGGCGGAGGAGTAGGAGAAGGCAGCGGTTCGGATGTTACAATGTTCGACCTCCTCAAAGCAGCATTGAGGCAGAGGCCAAATTACATCCTTGTAGGAGAAATCCGAGGAGTTGAAGGAAACGTCGCATTCCAGGCGATGCAGACCGGGCACCCTGTCATGTCAACCTTCCACGCTGCAAACGTAGAAAAATTGATCCAGAGACTTACCGCTGACCCTATAAACATTCCTAAAACGTACGTGGATAACCTCAACTTTGTCATTATCCAATCTGCGGTCCGGAGGCCGGATGGCAAACTTGTGAGAAGAGTCCTCAGCATAAATGAGGTTCTCGGATACAATCCTGATAAGGGTGGAATTTCATTCATTGAAGCCTTTTCCTGGGACCCTGTTACTGATTCATTTATTTTCAGTGCTCTGGGAAGTTCATATATCCTTGAAAATAAAATCGCTACAAGGCTTGGAATTCCTGGTAAGAAAAAGAAAGCAATTTATGATGAAATTGAAAAAAGGGCAAAAATACTGGAGAGATTAAACAATGAAGGAATTGTAAATTATTACGATTTTTTCAATACGGTCGCAAAGATTACGAAACATGGTATTCTGAGGATTCAATTCTAAATGGTGATTTAGATGGGAATCTATAGGGTAAAAAACATTTTCAACAAAAAGTCTAATTTACAACCTATTTTAGACTGGTTTTCTCTTAAACTCAGACGTTACAAGAAAGAACTCTATATGAGTAACGATCTGCTTTTTACTCTTACTTATATGGCTTCAATTTCAACTGCTAATCTAACAAGAGACAAAATATTCACAAGCATATCTGATAAGAAAGAATATTGTCCAAGTAAATATTTTAACCAGATTAAAGAACTAGCTCTGAACTGGCATTATGATTATGCAAATGCATGTGAAATCATATCCACAAAAGTAACTCACGATAGACTGCGGGAACTTCTGAACCGGTTATCAAACGCTATAGCTGCAGGAGAACCTGATAATGAATTCCTGACCAAAGAATGGAAATTATTTAAAACAAAAAGAAAAGATGAGTTTGAAAGAGACCTTGAAACCACTAAAGAATGGTCAAACGCTTACACAGCATTGCTTGTCTCTACATCCCTTGTAGCTATCATTATATTACTCTCAGTAATTTTATATAATATTGGTGACCCGGCGGATACGCTTTACTCCACAATGGTTATTGTATTTTTTATGGCGTTTCTTGGGGTAGGATTACTTTTTTCATCCTCTCCTAAAGATTCTAAAGTCCATAGTTTAAGTGTAAAATCAAAAGAGCAGGTATTCATTCATAAGTGGATTCCTCTTACACTTGTTCTATCCACTCTGGCTGTTATAATATTCACCATTATACCGACTTTTATCGGTTCACCTGAGTTTTTCATTGATATTAAAGGAGTCGGAATGATTCTTGCAGGAGTTATTATGATGCCTGTCGGAATTGCGGCAAATAGAGATATTGAAAAAATTAACAAAAGGGATGAATGTTATACCACTTTTATAAGTAGCTTAGGGTCTATTATAAGTGGTTCCGGGCTGACAGTTCCAAAAGCCCTTCTAAAGATCGATCCAAAAAACCTTGGAGAGCTCAAAGACATGAGTCAGGAGCTCTACAAGAAACTGGCAACAGGGCTGGACCCTACGCTGTGCTGGGAAAGATTTGTCGGGGAGACGGGCAGCTATTTGATCTACAAATTTTCAAATGTTTTTGTAGATGCTGTAAATTTCGGAGGTAATGCAGAAGTGGTAGGAGAGCTTGTGAGCTCATCCAACCTTGAACTGGTTCTTTTAAGAATGAAAAGGGAACGCATATCCAAAGGATTTACCAGTCTTGTCATACCTCTTCATGTAGCAATGGTTGCCCTTCTTCTTTTTATCGGCCAGATCCTGACGATCTTTTCTACTATCATATCATCTCTTTTTGCCCAGTTTGATGTTACTGACTCAGAACTTTCAGGTCTACCTACCGGTATGGGTAGCATGAATTTAGGCATATTTGGCGGAGTTCCTATCGATTTACTTAATCAATTTGTTATAGTAGTTATTATTATTCTAACGGTTGCTAACATATTAGCAATTGTTGCTGTAAAAGGGGGACCAATGTACTTAGCAATTTATTACGGTATATCTATATGTATCCTTTCAGGGGTACTGATGATTATAACTCCTCCTTTAGTGGAAATGGCCTTTTCATTTAATGGAGCACTTGATAGTCTTGCAGGAGGCATATGAATATGGATTTAATAACCATATACGAGACCAATTTTACGATCTTCATAGGTATTTTTGTAACTCTGGTTGTTATGGGGACAACAACTCTCTACGATATGTATAAAAGTAAAGGCGGAGCCTCATTCGATCTCGAGGAGTTTAAGTTTTTTTCGAACCTGAACCAGAAAATAACAACTTTCAGTTCGGAGGGCTTGAAGCATTTTTCTGAGTATTGCAAAAAAATTAGCAGCTTTATCCCGAAAAGATCAGGTTCAAGTCTGAAAATGTCCAGTTCAGTCCAGAAAAAATCCCGCTTAATCCATGGTAACTCCAGCAAAAAGTATCTTGAAAAAGTGGAAACAATATTCCTTAAAGCAAAAGATGCTGGTCGGAAACTTTTTATTAACTTCCAAAATAAAATTTCATCTATTTCATCCACTTTACCTCGAAGGAATAAACATGATGAAGGAAAATTTGTTTCCTTATCTGATAATAAGGAAACAAATAAAAAGGAAACAAATTCAAAATTTAGTGTAACTAATCATGTCAACAATCTTGAGAAAGTAGTCGAATCCAAAAAAGACGAATTAGATTTTGATGATGACCTTCTAGCCAAAATGTCTACTACAGGCACTTTAAAAAGCAATATTCCTGAAGCTAATACGGCAGATCCGTTTTTTGGGGAGATGGCTTCAGAACTTGGTGAATCACTTGATAATGACTTAATGTTCGATGGAAATGAATTTGATATTAAAATTGAGGGACTGGATAATGAACCTGATGAAGATAACTTCTCATTTGACGACAATTTGACAGAAATAAAATTTGATGATGAAAGTGACAGTCTATTAGACTCACTTAAGAAGGAAATCGTAATTTCTAAAGAGAAAAAGGTCAATTTCATGGATGATATGCAAGGAGAAGATCTGGATTTGAAGCTGATGAAATCCGACCTTGAAGGTATTCTCAGGGATCTGAAAAAACAAGGGCGGTATTCAAAATCATAATTTATCAACGGTTTATAATGATACTGATAGCAAATTTTCAGTACTCAAACTGATATTCTAACTTATATAACAAAAATAAATTGTACAATAATAAGCAAAGTGAGTGATGAAAAATGGTAGATGCAAAATATGTCGGACTTATAGTTTTAGCAGTGTTTTCAGGATCAATGCTCGTATACACATGGCTGTCATTGTATAACAGATTTGATTCCGGTGTAATGTTCTATGCAGCGCTTCTTATTCTTTCTTTTTCTCTGATGCTGGTAAAGAGGCAAACGCAGGTATAAAATATGTTCAGAGGATTTCAAAAGACCTGAAAAATCAAAATCCGTGTGTAAATTCCAATCTTTCTGTAAATCAATCGGAATCTGGTGGAATTGAAGGTTAATTGAAATCCTCTTTCTTTATATTTTCTCTCCTACTATTCTCTCATCTCTTTCTATAATTCTCCTTGAGCATTATAATCTTTTAAAATCAGGTTGGTTCTGATTAATTTTTATCTATACCGGAAGCCGTAGAGAATCTTTCAGTTTTCTTTTCCTGCACTGCACATGGACAGGGGTCTGTCAACCAGATAAATGCCATTCTTAACCCTGAAGCACGCCTTTCCAATTCAAGCAATATAACTGCCTCCACAGATTTTCTGGCGGCTCATCAAAAAAGAAGCCCGGAAAGCAGGAAAAGGAACACCGAAAAAGGAACACCGAAAAAGGAAATCAGGAAAAGGAAATCAGAAAACAACAGTGAAAAGAAGTCTCAGGTTATTATTTACCTGTTTTCTTCTTTTTCATTGTTGTTCTCCATAATCAGGCCGCCTGAGCTCAGTTCACTGCTCTAACCCATAAATTAGTCCTCTTGAGCGAGCGAAGAGAGCGAAAAGGACCTCGTGCTGTTGCACTTACAGTGCAACTCCCAGAAAATCTCCGATTTCCTGTGATCCCGAAGCGAAACTCGGGTGCCGAAGCTTACCTGACAATTAAGACTACTGCGCCTTTTACATCAAGAACTTCTACCTCACGGCCTCCGGAGATTACTTCTTTCCGGACTTCAACTGCTGCGGGTTCGAGTTCTATTGCTTCGCCGTTTACAGTAACGGTTATTTTTCCTGACGCTGCCTGAGCCTCAACTGCAGCAGGGTCTTCTGCCTTCAGAGCTTTCACAACGGCCCCGGCATCTTTTCTGAAGCGCGGGCCCAGGAAACCCATATTGGGCTTTACCTCTACAGGCACATACTCAAATGAAGGAGCACCTTCCATAAGTTCCACTTCTGAGTTCGTAGCCCCTGCAATATCCCCTGTATCGATCCTTGCATTGTAGATCTCTATTTTTTTCAGGGGAGAGTTCAGAGCCATTCCCAGGTCTGATTTATACCTGCGGACCTCACCTGTGATCTCTTTGATCATTTCGCCTGCGGCTTCAGCTTCTTCGCTTATCAGGCTTTCATTGACTGCAGGCCAGGCCTGTATATGCACACTTTCATTGCTGAACCTGGAGTACATTTCTTCTGCAAAGAAAGGTATGAACGGAGCAAGCAGAAGGGAGAGGGTCTTAGTTGTTGTGTAAAGTACATACCGGGCTGCTTTCCTGCCCTCCGTATCTTCACCGTAGAGCCTGCCTTTCACAAGTTCCAGGTAGTTATCTGCAAGGACCTCCCATGCAAAGCCCCTTATAGCCTTGAATGTGGAATCAAACTGGTATCCATCAAGCTCCGTTGTGGCAGTGTCCACAAGCCTGTTAAGCTTGCTCAGGAGCCACCTGTCGATTGTAAGGAGAGAATCCAGGGGGAAGTTTTCAGCATCTTCAGGCCCGAAGTCCTTTAAGTGGGACATCGAGAATCGGTAGATGCTCCACATCTTCTGCAGGAAGCGGGAGGCTGAGACCACGTCTTTCCAGCGGAACATTACGTCAGAGCCTGCGGAACCTCCAACAGCACCCCACTGTCTGAAAGCATCAGCACTGTGCTGTGCAGTCACTTCTTCTGGAGAGATTACGTTTCCGAGAGACTTGCTCATCTTATGCCCGTCAGGCCCGAGTACCATCCCGTTGATCACTATTGAATCCCAGGGCCGCGTGCCTTCAAGAGCCAGGCTCCTCAGAATTGTGTAGAAAGCCCAGGTCCTGATAATGTCATGTCCCTGAGGGCGGATCTGTGCTGGCAGGCGGAGCTCGTGTTCGCTTTCCCAGCCCGAGACGTGCAGGGCAGTGATCGAGGAGTCCATCCAGGTGTCCAGCACATCTGTCTCAGGTTCAAACTCAGTTGAACCGCAGGCACAGGCTCTTTTTGGTGCATTTTCGTTGGGGTCGATCGGGAGCCAGCTCTCTTCGGCAATCATGACCTCTCCGCACTTTTTGCAGTACCAGATGGGAATCGGGGTTGCAAAGATCCTCTGCCTGGAGATACACCAGTCCCATTCCATCGTGCCTGTCCAGTTCTGGAGCCTGACTTTCATATATTCAGGGTACCATTTAATCTCATCTGCAGCTTTCAGGATGCCCTCAGGGTTAATTTTTACGAACCACTGGGGCTCGGAAAGGATTTCAATAGGAGTGTCGCAGCGCCAGCAGAGCCCTACGTTCTGATCAAGGGGCTTCTGGTCATAGAGGAAACTCCCGGCTTTCAGGTCTGCAATTACAGCTTCCCTGCATTCGGTCAGGCTCATTCCCTCATATTTGCCTGCTGCTTTTGTCATCTTGCCCTGTTTGTCGATGGCTTTTACCAGAGGCAGTCCATACTTTAACCACCAGCGCACGTCCTGCTTGTCCCCGAAGGTACAGATCATAACAGCACCGGTCCCGAATTCAGGCTCAACAGCTTCGTCTGCAATCAGTGGCACTTTCTGCCCGAAGATAGGTACTGTGAGGGTCTGCCCTACGTATGCTTTGTAGCGTTCGTCTTTGGGGCTTACGGCCACGGCAACACAGGCTGCCATCAGTTCTGGCCTTGTAGTTGCGATATCTACCTTATCAAAGTGGACAAAGTTAAGTTTCGTTTGCCCGGCATCATACTCTACTTCTGCAAAAGCAATGGCAGTTTCACAGCGGGGGCACCAGTTGACAGGGTGGTCTTCGTGATAAATATGCCCGCCGTTGTACATCTTGACAAAGGACTTCTGTGTCTTTACAAAGTATGAGGGCTCCATGGTAACGAATTCGTTGCTCCAGTCCACGGAAAAGCCCAGACGCAGCATTGTTTTGCGCATCTTGTCGATGTTTCCTCCCGTAAGCTCCCTGCACATCCTGCGGAACTCCGCCCTGGGAACCTGGTTTTTCGTAATCCCATGGATTTCTTCAACCTTAACTTCCGTTGGCAGGCCGTGGCAGTCCCAGCCCTGGGGGAACATTACGTTATATCCCTGCATGCGTTTGTATCTGGCTATAAAGTCGATATAGCACCAGTTGAGCGCGTTTCCGATGTGAAAATTGCCTGTAGGATAGGGAGGCGGGGTATCAATAATATACTGGGGGCGGGTATCTTCTCCCCAGTTGAAGTGGTACATGGAGAGGTTCCAGTTCTCCATCCACTTTTCCTCAACCTCGTTTGCATTATATTCTTTTGGAATTTCCGATTCTGTCATAAAGACACTCCATGATTGGGAAATAAGTGTAAGAATTTCTTGGGTTTTAGAGTGCTTGCGATTATTTAAATATATCTGGTTTTGGATGTTATGGAAATCTCTGACTGTGCAGGAATTGCCAGATTATATGTTTAGTTTTTTTTTTGATTGTATTTTTTCCCGGAAAAACGGATTCCAGAACTGAAAATATTTACAACTGTTTAACAACAGTCAGTCTAACGGCAAACAAAAAACGAACAAATGAATAAACAGCCGTAAAAATTATACAAAAAATTAAAAGGTACAGTTCCTCTAATTTACGCTTTCTTTTGTGTTCTCATGCCCTTATGCGTATTTCCACGCGCTGTGGATGTGCATTGCATTCATTCCGAGGCTTTGAGGTGCATAGATGTCATTTTCCGGAGTGTCCCCGATTGAAAGCACTTCCCAGGGCTCAAGCCCGAGGCGGTCAAGAGCCATTTTGAAAAGCCTTGTGTCAGGTTTTTTGATACAGTGGTCAGAAGACATGATCACGAAGTTGAAACGGTCGTATAAGCCGAGGAAGCGCAGTTCCTGCTCCGTAAAGACTCTCTGGGCGTTTGAGACAATACCTTTAGGGATGTTCCTATATTTTTCAAGCAACCTGAGGCTTTGCGGGTAAGCTTCCAGTTTTCTTATGGATGCAGTCCTGAAGACCTTTGCAGTTTCAATTCCAAGCCAGTAAGAATCAATCTCCCTGAAAGCATTTTCTGCACAGAGCTCGGCAAAAATCTCTTCTATGCGGATATCTGGGTACTGCTGTCCGGAATTTTCCAGCCTGCTAACGACTTTCCACCTGTACTCTTCCCTGAGCCTATCAGGTTCAATCTTCACTCCCTGGTAAAGCAGCCAGTGACTCACTCTCTCGTTTGTCTCCCGGCTTTTTTCGTCTGTTTTGATGTCAATAAGGGTTTTGTAGCAGTCAAAGATTATGCCTTTAATTTTTCCGTTTTGGAGCATAGGGATTCTCCTTCGATTTTTTTTAATTTAATCGAATTTTGTCAGATCCTGGGTCTTGTGTATATTCTTTCTCTACTTAGATTTTGATGCGCGTCATGGTATATAGACATTATGCAAATACTCATACATGGTCTGAATATATATACTTCTCTTCAAATTAACTATAGTCTTCCCTCTTAAATCCTCTTCTACCTCTCATTCTCTTGAGCGAACATTATTGCAAAATCAGATAGATGCGGGGCTTTAATTCTTTTTTGTTTCTCTCTGGCAGACGCTGCCAGATTAGCCGGGCGGGAGCTATTTTAAGCGTGAACTGAAAAACAGTTTACAGGGTCATGGGGAGTTATCTCTGGCTGCATGTTGGTTACAACCCTGTATTGGAAGGGGTAGAAATCCGGAACTTTCATTTTCTGATATTTTAAATACTATCCGGAGACAGATCCGGGACTACAAGAAACAGAATTAGTGTAAACAATGGCTCTTCGTTGTTTTGTGTGGATACCCTCATAAAACCAGAGCGGTCTTGAATTGAAAATCATCTTATCCATAGAGCATGCCGAAGAGCCTAAACAATAAACCTCTCCGCAAAAGAGAGGGAACGTTTTTGATAAATCAGTCCTTCAACCCGTAAAAATCCCAGGCTTCTTCAATAGTCATTGCCTGCATCCCGAGTTTTCTGGCGGGATGTATCTCGTTTTCGTAAGAGTCCCCTATGGACATAACACACTTGGGTTCGAGTTCGAGTTCCATCCTTTTGAGTGCGGTCATAAAAAGCCTGAGGTCAGGTTTCTTGTATCCCACATCGGACGAGAAAATAACAAAATCAAAGTAGTCGTAGAGCCCCAGAAACCGGAGTTCCAGTTCGGAAAAAACCCTCTGCCCGTTGGAGATTATGCACTTGGGGATGTTTATGCAGTGCTCAATTAGCTTTATGCTCTGAGGGAAGGGGCGGAGTTTCCGTATAGAAGCTGCTCGAAAGACTCTTGAGGTCTCAATTCCGAGGAGTTTTTCATCGATTTTCCAGATCGAATTTTCCCTGCAGATCTCGGCAAAGATGTCCTCCACCCTGACTTCAGGGTATATCTCCTTTGAGTCCTCCATCCTTTCCTGAACCTTAAATATGTAGGTATCCCACAGCTTTTCCGGCTTTACTTTTACCCCATGGTAGGCAAGCCATGCGCTTACAGTCTCATAAGTCTCGATCCTGTGTTCTTCGGTGTGGATATCGATAAGCGTCTGATAGCAGTCAAAAATAGCACCTTTTATCTGACAGCTTTCAAATACCTCTTCCCCTGCTCCGGCAGGAGCACCCAGAAAGGTGATTATGCCCTCGCTGGGTTCCGATTCATGGTCCCTGGAAATGTTCTTGCCTCCCATATCCCCTTAATTTTTCCTTCAATCTCCTTAATTTTACTCTTCATTCCTCTATTTCCTTAATTCCCTCTATGAATTGCACTTAAACATTCACGTGCTTCTTTTATCAGGTAATCCCTGTAATCGCTCTGGTGAAGCCTTGCCGAACGAAGCAGCCCTATACTCATGAAAAAAGGCAGAATTCTGGTAATGTAGAAAAAATCCTTTTCTCTGCGGCTGTACTCCCAGAGGAAGTTCCCTATATACGGCTCGGCTTTCCAGCCTCCTCCTTTGTGCAATTCGAACTCGTTCTTAAGTTCCGCAGTAAGAATTCCGAGGTCTCTTACAGGATGTGCATCAAACCAGGAGCTTTCAAAATCAAGTGCATAGGGCTTTCCTTTGCAAAAAATATAATTGGAGGGGGTAACATCCCTGTGAACCATACACCCGTATTCCCGGTCGAGCCAGGAACTGTACCACCATTCTCCAAGGAGTTTGTTGAAAGTCTCCCTGGTGCTGTAATCCAGTTTCAGGTGGTCCAGCACGTCATGATAGTTTCTAAACTCATTTTCTTTATTGTAAGTGGATGACTGTGTATTATCATGCAGCTGCCTGAGCATGTGAGCCACCGCAGCAAGCTTTTCATAAAGGTCCTCTTCGCGTTTAAGGTACCAGCCCAGAGATTTTCCAGGTATGTGTTCGGTTACAAGGGCACAATTAAAATCTTTATTTACTGCAAGAGGCTTTGCAACATTTATTATCGAAGCTGCTTTTTTCAGGTTCCGGTATTCATTCATCATACCTTTATAAGAGTTGTAAGCTTTCAGCTTCCCAGTGGGTTCTGCAAAAAATTTTGCCATCACGCTGAAGTGTTCCCCTTTGAACTGATACCTGCAGACTGTGTGAGAGGAATTGTACTTAATAACATCCACAAGACACTTTTTGTCGCGAATCCGGTGTCCTACAACCTCTTCAACAAGCCAGTCCCTGAATGGGTCCCCAGGGTACAAAGTATTAACATGGCTATTTGCCACTTCAAATTACCCCCCTTTTCCAGAAACAATCTCAACAACTATATTCTTTGCCTCGCATATCTCTTGCTTTAAACAGTACTTGCTTTAAACAGTACTGCAATGAAATACAGATCATGAAACGTAGCACTCATGAAATGTAGCTCTCATAAAGATAGAATAATAAAAGGCGGTTATGATCAAACCCTGTAATAATCAAATTTAACCAGTAATAGGGTTTGAATCTCTGGTTTTGATTCTTCAATACTGGCAACAGTATACTATAGCCTGGGTATCTTATATTATTATTGGTGTTTCAATACGGATTTTTATCCTCTCGTTTCAAAAGCAGGCCCGCCGACATCAGCTATGTTATTGTACCCGCGCTCCTCCCAGTACCCTCTGTAAGGTGAGTCACTGAGCTCAATTCTTACTATCCATTTCACCCATTTGTATCCATATTTGCCTTCAGCCACAAGCTGCAGGGGAAACCCTCTTTCAGGCGGCAGGGTTACATCATTTAGTTTATAAGCAATTATGATGTCGTTTTCCAGCAGATAGTCCATATCAAGGGAAGTGGAATACCCGTCGGCACTGTAAAAAATAACCGTTGTTGCATTTTCCATAGCCTCCACTTCTTCAAAGAGATCGGCTATCCTGATCCCTGTCCATTTTGCGGTAAAACCCCAGCCTTCTACACAGTTAAGGTCAACAACTTTCGAAGTTTGAGGTAACCCGATTATTTCTTCATATGTAAAATCTCGGGGGTTTTCCACAAGCCCATCAACCTGCAGCCTGTAACTTTCCCTTTCAATATACTGGGTGCCTTTGATGGCATTGTTGCGCTGTTGTGCAATAGGGGTTAACTGTTCGCCCTGATAAGAAAGAGTTTCTGTCTGGTTGTCATAGACTCCCGTTTCTCCTCTGTCGGATACGCAGCCTGAAAATACTGTAAAAGCAACTGAAATAATTAGAAGTAAATGGATCGGCTTCATGTATTTGCCCTGTCTCCCTCAACTCTTTTCCTACATGTCCTTTCCTTAAAATATGCATTCAGCGGGAATAAATGGTTATTTATAAAAGAAAATTTCAGTGTTAAAGTAATAATCTGGAAGTAATAATCCGGGAGATTAAGAGCTGGCAGATGTAAAGAAATAGACAAAAACTGAAGAGAGATTAAGAAAAGTGCCGAAAAAAGAAAGCGATAAAGGGAATAAGCCTGAAAAGTTTTCAGGCCTCATCGTATCCTATTTCTTCTTTTGTAAGGTAGCAGGCAGGGTCATCCGCCCATACATCCCCGTAAACGGCTTCGGCTCGAACTCTGAAGTTTCCGTTGCAGACGTCGAACCATTTGCACTTTGCACAGCGGTCTCCACGGGCCTGAATAAGAGGCTTCCTGTGCTTGAGCCCGGCCATCAGTTCGTCGCTCAGGTCGGTCCAGATCTCGCTGAAAGGCCGTTCCCTCACATTCCCGAAAGAGTGATGTCTCCAGAACTGGTCTGCGTGTACAGCGCCGTCCCAGGAAACGCATCCTATGCCTATACCTGAGGAATTGCCCTGGTTCATCGAGAGGAGTTCGAATACCTCGGCAGCCCTTTCCGGATTTTCTTCAAGGAGCTTCATATAGAGGTAGGGACCGTCGCAGTGGTTGTCCACAGTCAGGACTTCTGCGGGGAAGCCTTTTTTGTGCAGCTCCTTTGTCCTTTCCATAATCAGGTCTACAGCCTGTCTGGATTCTTCGAGCGAAAGGTCTTCATCTACCATCTTCGAGCCTCTGCCTGCATAGACAAGGTGATAGAAGCAGATCCTCGGGATTTTTTCCTTCTCAAGGAGGTCAAAGATTGCAGGTATGTCCTTTACGTTTTGCTTGTTGATGGTAAAACGCAAGCCCACTTTTATGCCTTCTTCCTGGCAGTTATGCAGGCCCCTTAGAGCTGCGTCGAATGCTCCCTGCATGCCCCTGAACCTGTCATTTGTCTCTCTTATGCCGTCAAGGGAGATTCCTACGTAAGAAAGCCCGACCTCTTTTAACTTTTTTGCAAGGGGTTTGTCTATGAGGGTCCCGTTTGTTGAGATTACGGCCCTCATTCCCTTCTCTCTGGCATAGGCTGCAAGCTCCGGCAGGTCTTTTCGCATCGTGGGCTCGCCCCCGGAGAAGAGCATAACCGGAGAGCCAAAAGCTGCAAGGTCATCGATAAGGGTTTTTCCCTCTTCGGTCGAAAGTTCGTTTTTGAACTCCATATCCTGTGCCTGGGCATAACAGTGGACGCATTTCAGGTTGCATCTGTCTCTTATACAC
>NZ_JJOV01000059.1:0-38603 GCF_000979385.1 Methanosarcina sp. 2.H.A.1B.4 | reverse complement strand
GAGATGTGTATAAGAGACAGGTCATGTTCCAGACTACTACCGGTTTTTTATCTTTCGAAAACTGCAGTAGGTGAGAGGGAAGCTTCTTTGAGTCCCTTCCATAACGAAGGGCATCAGAAGGTTCCACGGTTCCGCAGTAAAGTTTTGAAATGCCTATCATGTCGATCCGTCAAAATTAAGATTGTTTTCCAGAATTTTAAGTATTGTTTTTTGAACCGGCTTTTATGGGTAAATTTTTAGTGGGTCTTTTATTTGCCAGTCCTCAAAACAATTTGAGTTAAACCTCAGATGGCTTCACCGGGAAAGATTCTGAGCGCTTTCCCTGCATAAATTTCTGAGTATACTTGTAGAATATTTCTTGAATAACCCTTAGAGCTGGCTGTTCATAGCTCTTTTTTCATAGCCTTTATCAGGGCTTCGAAGGTGAACTCATCAGGGATTACATCTGCATTGATCCCTTGTTTTTTCAGGGTATTTCCTGTAGGAGTCCCGATGGCGCCTACAACAGCCTTGCCAAGAGTCTCTTTTATGGTTTCTCCTGCTCCCAGCTTTTCCGCATGTTTCATAAAGCCTTTGACCATCATTGAGCTTGTAAAGGCAAAGGCATCCATTTCTCCTGAGAGGGCGCGTTCGATGAGCTCTTTTTGGGCTGCACCTTCAGGGATGTTGAGGGTGTACACATGAGTCTCATAGACTGTTGCTCCGCACTTTTCAAGGCCTTCTATCAAAACCTTAGCCCCAAACGCGCTTCTTGCAAGGTCAAATGTTTTCCCTTTTACCTCAGGGCAGAGAGCTTCTACAATTCCTTCAGAACTGTAATCTTCGGGCAGGAAAGAATCTTCAATCCCTATTTTTTCAAGCTCTTTCTCCGTGTTCGGGCCGATTGCTATTACCCTGGTCTTTTTCAGGGCTGTGATGAATTTTTCCTTTTCAGTTTCCGTGAGCTTGTCCAGTGTGAAAGTTATCCCGTTTGCGCTTGTAAATACAACGTAATCCGAAGTTCCGTCAATGACCCTCTGAATGAAGGGCTCGAATCCTTCGTCTTTCATGCCTTCAAGCTTTATCATAGGGACATAAAAAGGCTCAAAACCGTACTCTCTGGCAAGTGCCTCAGACTTTTCACGGTAACTTTCCGGCCTCATGATTGCAAGGACAGGCCTTTTTTCTTCTGTCATGTTCCCTTCTCCTGTCATTTACGTCGGGTTAAAATTCCACTCCCGTTAACTGTTCTCCGAGGATATCGTGCAGGCGGACCACATCTCCTACAACCGTGATGGCAGGAGCCTTTACTTTTCGTTCTTCTGCCAGGTCTGCGATATCTGCAATGGTTCCAACGGTTACCCGCTGGTCAGGTCGGGTCCCTTTCTCTATGACTGCAACAGGGGTTTTCGGGTCCTTTCCGTGCTTCATGAGCTCTTCAGTATTTCGCCTGAGCATCTTTACACCCATAAAGATTACAATGGTCCCGTTGAACTTTGCCAGGGTCTCCCAGTCCAGTCCACTCTCTTCCTTTGTGGGGTCTTCGTGCCCTGTTATAAAGGTGACCATCGACGTGCTTTCCCTGTGGGTTACGGGAATTCCTGCATATGCAGGCACTGCAATTGCAGAGGTAATCCCTGGCACGACTTCGAACTCTATGTTTTCTGCTACAAGCACCTCAGCTTCTTCTCCTCCCCTTCCGAAGACATAGGGGTCCCCTCCTTTTAGCCGGACCACCATCTTGCCTTCCTTTGCCTTCTGCACAAGCACTTCATTGATTTCGGACTGGGTCATGGTGTGATTGCCCGCGTATTTTCCCACATCGATTTTCTCTGCGCTTTCCGGCATTGAGTCCAGGATCACTTTTCCAGGGAGCTGGTCATAGATAATGACTTCAGCACTGTCAATCAGCCGACGGGCTTTCAGGGTCAGAAGCTCAGGGTCGCCGGGACCAGAACCCACAAGATAAACTTTTCCGTAATTTCCTGACATATGACGACGGTTCCTTTTTCTTCCTTTACAATTGTTGATAGATAATTCTCTTCCTTCATGTCGTGATAGATGACACCTTATACTTTCATGGGAAGGTTCCATAACAGGATAACTTCTTCTGAAGGTGGAAAGCCATCTTCTAATAAGAAGGAGAGGTTTTATAGAAATGTAAATCTGTAGGGTTTAAAGAGCTTTTATAATAAATAGTATACCATCTTCATACAGTTTTATTGCCAAGCTTATATATATTAAATCGTATACTTATCTTATATCTCTTATTCCTCTTTTGTATACTATATGTGTTTGCTTATGGTTTGATTCTTGAAAAAGAGAGTGTTATTAAAGAATATAGAGCGACTGGCAATTAATAAATACCTCTGATGTAATTAGTGAGTTCATTGTAACTTATAATTTCATTGTAACTTATAATTTCATTGTAACTGATAATTTCATTGTTACCAATTTCATTGTAACTGATAATTTCATTGTTACCAATTTCATTGTTACCAGTTAGTAATTTCATCATAATCAGTGAGTTCATCATGCTTCGCATAACTTTTCTAGGCACTGGAGGGTCCCTCCCGACCCGTAACAGAAATCCGTCAGCAGTAATGATCAACAGAGAAGGGGAACTTATACTCTTTGACTGTGGAGAAGGCACCCAGCAGCAGATGATGCGGGCAAAGACAGGCATGATGAGCCTGTCCTCTATTTTCATCAGTCATTTTCATGCAGATCATTTTCTCGGAATTCCTGGCCTCATTCAAACTATGTCCTTCCTGGGCAGGAAAGAGCCGTTGACGATCTACGGTCCTGAAGGGACCAGGGAATTTACTGAGCTTTTTAAGGCCCTTGGCTATTTCAACCTTAAATATGAAATCCGGGGCGTGAAACTGAGTCCCGGAGACACTGTAGAAGGGGAAAGTTATGTAGTCCGGGCTTTAAAGACCGAACACAGCATCCCGAGTCTTGGCTATGCCCTTGTGGAAAACCCCCGCCCCGGACGTTTTAACAGGGAAAAGGCAGTCGAACTCGGCGTTCCTCCTGGTCCCCTTTTTGCAAAACTTCAAAGGGGAAATCCTGTAGAAGTGGACGGAAGGCTCGTAAGGCCCGAAGAAGTAATGGGAATCCCGAGGCCCGGAAGGACAATCGTGTACACCGGAGATACCAGGCCCTGTGAAGCAGTGCTTGAAGCCAGCAGGGATGCCGACCTCTTAATTCATGACGGCAGCTTCGCTGACGAGATGGCAGACTGGGCGGAAGAATCCATGCATTCGACAGCAGGTGAGGTTGCAGCCCTTGCAAAAGAAGCCGGAGTCAGGAAACTGGTCCTTACCCATATCAGCTCACGTTATACTGATGATGTGGAACCTATCCTGAAAGATTCAAAAATAGTTTTTGAAAATGTAGTTGTAGCCGAAGACCTGATGGAACTTGAGATACCATACAGACCTGAATAAGCAGACCTGAACAAACATACCTGAACAAACATACCTGAACAAACATACCTGAACAAACAGATATGATTGAGCCTTCATATACCGGGTACAGGGCGTTTTGCGGAATATTTGAAGTTTTCTTTAAAGCAGGGTTTAAAAATTAGATTAAATCTCTCTACAGGAAATAAACCTGCAGAAAGAATCTTTATTCAGTATTATCCGGTTGTTCAGACAAGTGTCCAGTCCAGGTTTTTGTTTTCAGCGTCGTAGAGTGTAACTCTCATGGTCTTGTCTTCGATTTCATAGAGCTGCTTGACACCGAGATAGAATGTGTCTCCAGGGTTGATTTCAATTTCACCGTTGACCCTTCCGAAGTACACCCTCCCTTTTGTATCATTTTCTTCAACTGTCACACCTTTCCAGGCCATGTTATGGGTTACGCTTATAACCCTGCACTCAAAGCGGTCGACTTCACGTATTTCATTCATGAGAATCCCTTTTAAATCTTGTTTAGGGTATAGTTGAGACCTTACTTAAATAGAACTTCTGATAAAGAATAATGATTTTTATACATAAAACTATCCCAGAGGCTTTAACAAGAAACTTCTCTTCCAAACTTCTTATAATTTTCTTAAAATCTTCTTATAAACTACCAAAGAGCTGAAAAGAAAACTTCCTTAGACTGAACAAATTAGTCTTCACAGGAAACTTGTAAAAACATGTAAAGAGTTATACCTAAGATGGGTGCCTGGAAATATCTCATAGAAAAGGGATTAAAAGGCACTTTCTCATTTAGGTTATTTCTCTTTCAAGGGTTATACATAAAGTTGGGTTGGGTCCTGGATAAAATCTTTCCTGCCCAATCTTGCAAGGGCTTTTTCAAAGTCTTTACCGCTGACAATTTCCCTATCTTCGATGATTGCCTGATGAAGGGCGGTTTTAAGGATTTTTTCTACAATATCCCTGCCTGAAAGCCCTTTAGCTTTCTTTGCAAGTGTCTGGAAATCAAATTCCTCTACCTGCAGAGGGAAAGTCTTCACATTTGATTCCAGTATATGAACGATTTCTTCTTCCGCCGGAAGGACAAATTCAATCTCTTCTTCGAACCTGCTTCTCACAGCAGAGTCCAGGGAATTGACACGGTTTGTAGAACAGATGGTACAGACTCCGTCTCGTTCAACTATTCCGTCCATTTCAGTCAGAAGGGCATTTACGATTTCGCTTACGTCTCCTCTGAGCTCCTGAAATCGCCTGTCCAGGGCAATGGCATCAAGTTCGTCAATGAAGATTATACAGGGAGACATCTCTTCTGCCCGGTCATATAACTGGTGGATCTGACGGGCTCCATCCCCGACATATTCCCCTATTAGCTGGGTAGCCTTGACCGGAATGATTGGCACATCGGTCTTGCTTGCAAGGGCTTTTGCGAGCATGGTTTTTCCAGTGCCCGAGGGTCCAAAGAACAGAATATTTCTTGGTGCCCATTTCCCAAAACGTTCGGGCTCTTCCAGAAAGCGTTCAATAAGCCTGCATTTCTGTTTTGCAAGTTCCTGCCCTATCACATCTTCAAATCTAACATCACTTTTTATTTCTTCAGAGGGAGAAATTCCATTTTCCTCTTCGGTTACGATAATGGATGTTGAGTTTCCTATTATGGATTCTGCAGGTTCCACATCTATAATGCGGTATGCGAAGTCAGGAAACATTCTCTTGTCAAAGAGATAATCTCCTTTGCGGGCAACATTCCCATTCCACTGTTCCCGTGCATAGAATTCAAAAACATCCTTGTTTTCAATAACAGGATATTCTTCCATCATGCCGCTCAGGGGATATCCTTCAGGCTTCAGGATAAGAAGTTCGGATGTGGATTTCCCGAGCTCGGCATTGTTCTCGTGAATTTTCTTCGCGTTCACTCTTTGTGAGACCGGTCGCACTTTGTTATCAACTCGAATACTTTTCTATACCTAATACTTTTCTATACCTTATAGTGACCTGAAGAGCTAATATAATTAACCCCATGAACCAGTATGGATATTCGATTACGAAAGCCTTATCTTAACTCCGTATAACAGAAACCCGTTTACTGAAAATTATTCATGCAGGACATTATTTTCCTATCGTTTATCTGTATAATACAGTCTATGGACTTCAGGTAACCATTATATATTCATATATTTAATGTAATGTATAGATGTGTATGTCCTGAAGGATATCTTCCAAATGTAAAATATTTATAGGAGTGAGCCCTAAAAAGCTTATTGTTTAAAATTTGCTTGAACAATCGTTTATGCAGGCTTTGATGAATTATTTCTTTGAGTAAAGAGGCTTCCATAACGGATTATTTGGCAAATCCCTCAGGTCTACTCATTTGAAGTAAAAATGAAGTTCGATTAAAAGGGAAAGCTAATATATTAGAGCAATAATATAAATATTTTAATTATTAGATTAAAACTATTTTCAAAAATAGTTAAAAGCTGGCAATTAATTACCAGTGTGTTACCCGATTAATCTATCTGTATGGTAATACTGTGTATGTAATATAGAAATTTAAATAATGCAAAAAATCTTAAGCATCTAACTAAGTTAGTTCTAGAGTATGATTTATATGTTTACTATGGAGAATACGGACGGTTTCGACCAAAAAACTCTTGATAAGATGAACGCTGAAGTCAAAAAGACTATGAACAAGCACGACCCAAAGTCGAAAGATTATAAGAAAATCTGTGAACAGGTTGAAGACCAGGTCTTCGACAGGTACTGTTCTGAGGTGTTCAGACCCTCTCTTAAACTTTAAATCTTGCCGCTGGATAAAACTTATCCCGGTAAGTTTTTTGTTTTTGGTTTTGGTTTTGTTTCTTATTTTTGATTTTGGTTTTGGTTTTGTTTTTGGTTTTGTTTTTGGTTTTGGTTTTGTTTCTTATTTTTGGTTTTGATTTTGGTTTTGTTTCTTATTTTTGATTTTGATTTTGGTTTTTCAATTTTGATTTTGATTTTAGTTTTGTTTCTTATTTTTGGTTTTGGTTTTGGTTTTGTTTCTTATTTTTGATTTTAAGACAGTTCAATTTCTCCACTCCTCTTCCCTTTTTGGAGAGTTTTAATTTATATTGATAACTTTTTTATATCCCTGCTTCTTATTTTCAATCATGGTTTATTGGAAAAATAGGGCTATTGTTTCCCTTCTGGTTGTGCTCTTGCTTGTTAATGCAGCAGGTGCGGCTTCCAGTACGGGTAATGCTTCCAGTACGGGTAATGTTTCCAGTGCGGATAATGCTTCAAGTGTGGGTAATGTTACAGCAGCTGAATTATTTACAACTTCTGTTAATTCCAGTACGGAGAACGATCTTTTTTCCGAATTAAGTGCGCAGATGGAGCTCTATAACGAGAACTTTGATAACGTGCCATCTCTTGTTAAAAGGCTGGTGGCAAGTGAAGAGATTGCGGGGAGAATTGAACTTGAGAATGGTGAAATGCTCTACGTAACTTTACTTATGAGGAGTGGAAAAGTAGGAGAATTTTACAGGTATGACACTCCCAATGATCCAAATTCAAAGTTCGGTCCCTCCATAACTGTGGAATCCGATGAAGAGACTATCAGGGAGATAATTGCTTCAGATGATCCTTTAAGGAAAGCTGTAGAGAAAATGAATGACGGATCTCTCAATGTAGAAGTAAAAGGTTTCTTCCGAAACACAGTGTTCTGGAGCATAAAACAGCTGTATTCATAAGCTCGATAATGTATTCATAAGTGATAAAATAACTTCAACTAAATAAAATAACTTCTTCTAAATAAAATAGCTTCAAATAAAAAATATAGATTCAAATACAGAAAATAAAGAACATAGATTAAAACAAAAACATGCAGGGATTTCCCCTCCTATGCCACCAGGAAAAGGAGGGGAGTCCTGATTCATTTTCTTACTTTGATGCCGGCTCAGTGCTTTACTACTTCTCCGGGAAGGGTGGCTCTTCCTTTGTGCATTATCACGCCTATATTTATGCTCGTATTGATGCCAGTATGCACATCATCTCCCATGATCACGCCGAGTTTTCTTCTGCCGGAGTCAAGAATCCTGCTTTTCAGCATCACCTTTATGTTCTTTCCATCGTGACGGAGGTTTGCAACCTTCGTACCGGCTCCAAAATTACAGCGGCGCCCGATGACGCTGTCTCCTACATAACTCAGGTGCCCCACATGAGTGCCTTCCATAACAATTGTATTTTTTACTTCCACGGCATTTCCGATTCTGACACGGTTGCCTATTGCAGTTGAAGGACGAATAAAGCAGTTGGGCCCTATATCGCAGTTCTCACCTATTACCACAGGCCCTTCGATATAGGAACCGTTTCGGATGAGAGTGCCTTTTCCGATTGCAACTTCACCTTTTATGGTTGCATTTGGCTCCACGGTGCCTTCACAGCAGCCCACGAGGTCTTTTAAAAGGTGTTCGTTTGCTTTCAGGAGGTCCCAGGGATATCCTATGTCAATCCACCTGCCTTCGAGGGGGCTGTAGCCTACAGGCGCTCCGCTGTCGATCAGCATCTGAATGGAGTCTGTTATCTCAAGTTCTTTTCTTACGGAAAGCTGGGTTTTATCAATTAAGTCAAATATGGACTCCCTGAAAAGGTAAATCCCGGCATTTGCAAGGTTTGTCGGGGGATTTTTCGGTTTTTCAATTATCCTGACTACTTTATTATTCTCGGTCTCAAGAACTCCGAAATCCGAAGGGTTTTCCACCTCTTTTACGCAGATTACAGCTTCTTCTTTCCTGGAAACCAGGGATTTCAAGTCCTCCTGCCCGATGAGCATGTCCCCGTTAAGTACGATGAATGTCCCTTCAACGTGCCCTCTTGCATAGCCGATAGCATTTGCAGTTCCTAACTGCTCCTTTTGCTGCACATACTCGATGCTTACTCCCCATTTGCTTCCGTCCCCGAAGTGGGCTTTTATTTGCTCTTCCAGGTATCCCGTAATGAAGACAAAACCCTCGATACCTGCTTCTACGGCTGCGTTCAGGATATGTTCAAGTATCGGTTTGTTTGCAACCTGAAGCATTACTTTAGGGCAGTCGGAGGTGAGAGGTTCCATCCTTGTGCCTTTGCCTGCCACAAGGACAACTGCTTTCATTTAAGCGCCTCCTTCACTATTTTTTCTGCCATGTCGTAGATCTCATCTACATTTTCCCTGGCTTCTGCCGTAATCCTTACCTTTGCTTCCGTGCCCGAGGGGCGGACAAGTACCCAGCCGTTTTCAAGTTCCACGCGGATCCCGTCAATGTCAAGGACTTTTCCAAGGGGTTCAAGCCTTGTTTTTACCTTTTCCATGAACTCTGCTTTCTTTTCGTTTGCACATGGAAGAGCACCCCTTTTTGTGGCATAAACAGGAAGTTCTGCCCTGAGCTCACTTAACTTCTTTTCCCTGACAATTTCAACAAGCTTTGCAGCTGCATAGATCCCGTCAGGGCAGTAGGAAATCTCCGGGAAAATCCAGCTTCCTGAAGGCTCTCCGCCGTAGATGGCTCCGTACTGCTTTATGCCCTCTGCAACATAGACATCCCCAACTCTTGTCCTTATGATTTCAGAACCTTCAAGATAATCATCCACCATCATGGAGGTATCTACAGGCACGACAACAGCTCCTTTTTTATCTCCGCATTCAAAACGCCCGAATATTGCAAGCAGGTCGTCTCCGGATACGAAGTTACCTTTTTCGTCGACTGCCATCATCCTGTCCGCATCTCCGTCATGGGCTATTCCGAGGTCGGCTTCGAACGCCACAACTGCCTTTTTAAGCAGGGAGAGGTTTTGATCATTGGGTTCAGGGTTTCTTGCCGGGAAATGTCCGTCAGGCTGGGAATTCAGGGTTATTACCTGACAGCCAAGTTCCTGCAGAAGATAAGGAGTGATTGTGCTTCCTGCTCCGCATCCACAGTCGAGAACCACGCGCAGCCCGGAATTCCCTACAAGACCCTCGATCATATCCATGTGGTCCCGAATGGCGTTTTCGTCTTCAGCAATTTTCCCTATAAAGTCCCAGGTAACTCGCGAAAAGTTTTCTTTTTCGATAGCTTCTTCAATTTCTTCCTGCTGGGCTGAGTCAAAAGCCATGCCGTCAGGGTTCCATAACTTTATCCCCACATACTCTGAGGGGTTATGTGAAGCTGTAACCATTACTCCGCATTCATATTCTCTGGCTGCATATGCCAGAGTCGGAGTAGTTACCATGCCCACCTTTGTAACATCACAGCCTGCAGCAGTCAGCCCGGCGACCAGGGCGTGCTCTATCATAGGCGCCGAAACCCGTGGGTCCCTCCCGATAACTGCGGTCTTTTTCCGGCTTCCTAACACAAGCCCTACCTGCAGTGCAAGTTCGGGTGTAACTTCTTTATTAACTATGCCTCTAATTCCTGAAGATCCGAAGAGTTTCATAAATCCCACTCCATATTTCATGAAGTTTTATTCTGTTCTGAAATCCCGTATTCTGTTGTTATATTTAAATCCTGATATTCTCAGCCTTTACAATCATTCGACAGTAACACTCTTTGCAAGGTTGCGAGGTTTGTCAATAGAGCAGTTTCTGGCTAGAGCAGTGTAATAAGAAAGCAACTGAAGCACGACAACACTCAGAAGGGGAGCCAGCAGTTCGTCGCTCTGGGGGACTCTGAGGACAATATCTGCATACTTTCCTATTTCCGTGTCCTTACTGTCGGCAATCGCGATCACAACAGCATCCCTGGCTTTCACTTCTTTAATATTGCTGAGCATCTTTTCATAAGTCTGTCCCCTGGTGGCAATTGCAACTACAGGAGTTCCCTCGTCAAGAAGGGCAATAGGTCCGTGTTTCAGTTCTCCTGCAGCAAAGCCTTCGGCATGCACATATGAGATCTCTTTGAGTTTAAGTGCTCCTTCGAGAGCTATAGGGTAGTTAAGGTGCCTGCCAAGGAAGAAGTAGCTTTTTGCATGGGCAAAGTTCTCAGCACATTCCTTTATCGCTTCCTTCTGGTTAAGGATCTGCTGGATCTCTCCCGGGACTTTCCGGATTTCCGTAATGAAATTCTTTACATAATCATGGCTTAACTTGCCCCTTACAAGAGCGAACTTTACAGCGAGGAGATATAGAAGGGTAATCTGGGTGCTGAAGGTCTTTGTGGCAGCGACTCCTATTTCGGGTCCTGCCCGCGTATAGAGTACGCTGTTTGCCTCTCTTGTAATCGTGCTTCCCACAACATTCGTAATTGCAAGCGTGGGACAGTTGTAAGACATAATCTCCCGCACGGCTGCAAGGGTATCTGCAGTTTCTCCTGATTGAGTAATCGCAATGGCAAGGGTCCCTTCATTCATCACAGGGTTTCTGTACCTGTACTCCGAACAGATATCAATATCGCAGTGGATTCCTGCCAGCTGTTCAAACAGGTATTTCCCAAGTAAGCCTGCATGCCAGGAAGTTCCGCATGCCAGGATCTGAACCCTTGAAAGTTTCCTTATTTCGTCTTCACTGAGGTTCAGTTCGTTTAAGTATATAGCTCCTTCAAGTTCAGAGACTTTGCCTGCCAGGGTGTCGTGGATTGCAGTGACCTGTTCATGAATCTCTTTCAGCATGAAATGTTCATAACCTGCTTTTTCTGCGGCCTCAAAGTTCCATTCTATCTTTTCTATCTTCTTTTCCCTGAGATTTCCTTCCCTGTCAAATATCTCCACGCTTGTTGGGCTCAGCACTGCTGTCTCAAAGTCATTTACAAAGATAACATCCCTGGTATGGTTCAGAAAAGCGGTTACATCAGATGCAGCAAAATTTTCCCCTTTCCCGAGCCCTATGACGAGAGGGCTGTCCTTGCGGGCAAGCACGAGTTTTCCCTGTTCATCCGCAGAGATTATTCCAAGAGCATATGATCCTTCAATCTCTTTTAAGGCTTCTCTAAGTCCTACAAGAAGTTCGCATTGAGCTTCTTTTCCATCCGGTTTCCCATAGATGTGTTTGTGCAGAAGATGTGCGATCACTTCTGTATCGGTTTCGGATTTGAATTGGTAACCCTCTCCAATAAGCCGCTCTTTCAATGCCATGTAATTTTCAATAATCCCGTTATGCACGATCGAGATTTTTTCCGGGTTTCCTCCCGAGTTATGGGGATGGGCATTTTCCTTATTTGGGCGTCCATGAGTTGCCCAGCGGGTGTGTCCTATTCCGACAGTTCCTCCGAGTTTCTTTGGGATTTCGGATTCGAGATTTATGATTTTCCCGACTGCCTTATAAGTTTCAATTCCACTGCCAAGAACGGTAATCCCTGCGGAGTCATATCCCCTATATTCAAGTTTTTTAAGAGATTCTATAAGAACCGGTGCAGCAGCACTTCTTCCTGCATATCCGACAATTCCACACATTTTTTTATCTCCTTCTTAAGAGCTCAGAGGACCACCGAATCACGGGGCAGGTCTCTGTAAATAGTGTTTCCAGACTCTACCTGACAGCTGACAGCAATCATTACTCCGGCTTTCACGAGCACTCTGCCTCCTATCCGGTTATCGTCCCCAATTATAGTGCCGAGTTTTGGAGCTTTGTGGATCCTGCAGTTAATGTTTATCTCAAGGTTTTCTTTTTCCTCTGCAGTAAAACCCGGACCAAAGGTATTGTTGCTTCCAATTATGCAATTGGAGATCTGCCCGTGGGAAGAAATCCGGCAGTCATTCATTATGATGCTGTTCTGGATTTCGGTAAAGGACCTTATGGACACATTGTCTCCTATAGTAGTGGAGGGCAGAATTACTACATTAGGTCCTATATCACAGTTTTCCCCGATTACTACCGGACCTACAATATAGGTTCCGGCACGGATTTTTGTGTTTTTTCCGATTTCAACCTTTCCGCGAATTATTACTCCTTCTTCAAGTTCTCCTTCTTGCTTCAGGTTTCTGGAGGAGTTTAATACAATTGAGTTTGCTTTCAGGAGATCCCAGGCATGGACCGCATCCAGCCACTTGGATTCGGTTGAGATTGAAGTGACTACTTTTCCTTCGTCAATCATAAGCTGGAGGGTATCGGTTATCGCATATTCTCCGTTTTCGGATATAGGAGTTTTTTCAATAGTTTCAAAGACCTGCGGCGTAAAAATATAAATTCCCGTGTTTACAAGATGGCTTAAATCTCCGGGTCTTTTTTCCAGAATCTGGGTAACTCTCTTCTTTTCTTTCAGTACCACTCCATAACCTGCTGTGTCCTTCATTCTTACGGTTAAAAGGCTCGCATCTCCTTCATAATTGTTAAGGATATCAGCTATGGTTTTTGGTTCTACCAGGTTGTCCCCGTTCAGGACAAGGAATTCAGAATCCTCGGGACGTATTAGTTTTTTTGCCTGTTCAATCGCATGTGCTGTCCCGAGCTGGGCTTTTTGCTCGACATATTTTATATTGACCCCGAAATTCAGCCCGTCTTCAAAATAGTTCATTATGCGTTCTTTTTCATACCCAACAATCAGTATGATCTCATTGATTCCGTTTTTCTCAAGAGAAGATATGACATGTTCCAGAATAGGCCTGTTGGCTACAGGAAGCATCACTTTGGAACGGGTAAGAGTAAGAGGCCTGCAGCGCAGTCCTTCTCCTGCTGCGAGGATAATAGCTTTCATAGAGTTAAAGAACCTTTTTTTAGAATTTATACATTGCCTTCAGAAGATATAAGATGAATATAAAAATTTGCTTATAAAAAAAGATGATTCTTCACATCGTACATAATTTGCGAATGAATGGGTGGCTTATAAATAGAGAATAATCTGTAAAAATAGAAAAATATGTAAAATGAGAAAAATATGTAAAATGAGAAAAATATGTGAAAAGTAAAAATCCTGAATTTGAAACGTGAAGAGGTTCTTACTTTTTAAAGTTGGGGTGCAGGCTTATCTATAGAGGATAAAAAGCCCTGCCACATAAATCAGATATGCCCCGAGAATTACGCCTCCTTCCCATCTTTCCAGCTTTTTTCCAGTGATCCCGAAGATTATAAGGGCGAGAGATATCAGGAACATGAACGGGAAATCGTATCCTGCAAGCTGTTCCGAAACAGGGAGCACGCGAATCTGGGATGATGCCCCGAGGATCATGGCAATATCCATTGTATTTGCCCCGAGGATGTTTCCTATGGAGAGGTCCTGGTGCCCTTTCTTGAGGGAGGTAATTGCAGTTGCAAGTTCGGGAAGGGATGTTCCTATTGCGACCGCCGTCAGGGCTATTATTACTTCAGGGATGCCCATCCATTCGGCTATTTTTATTCCTGAATCTACCAGGATCCTGCTTCCTATAACTACGGAAAGGGAGCCGAGAACGAAGAAAGCTATATCTTTCCGGATATCTTTGATTTTTAGTTTTTGCCTACCTGTTTCATTATCTTCAAACAACACGCGCTGGGTCTTTGAAGCATGGAAGAGGAACGCAAAAAACACCAGCAGAAGTATAATCCCATCAAGCCGGTTCACACTTCCGTCGCGACTGATTATGATAAGGACAATTCCTGAAAGGAGCATAAGCCCGCTTTTAATGGGAAACGTATCATCCTTCATAGGGATTGCTTTTACAGCTATAATCGAACCCAGTACAAGCCCGGTGTTGCATATGACCGAACCCACTGCATTTCCTATTGTTACGTCTGTATGCCCGATATAAGCTGCCGTTGCAGAAACTGCAAACTCCGGAGCTGTGGTTGCAAAACTCACAATCGTAGCCCCTATAAGCATTTTTGGGATCCCGCTTTTGTTTGATATTGCAATCGCAGCTTCAATGAACCAGTCCGAACCTTTGCTTATCATAGCAAGGCTGAGCAGAAAAAGAAAGATCAAAAGCAAGTCCATGGCGTCCTTTAAAGAGTACAAAGAATATAACTCATACGCTCCTGTTTTTGCAGTTTTTAGGGTTTTTGTCTAATGGTCTTTTGATTATGCAGCCTTTTCAGAATTTTTGTACCGGACCTCAAAGTAACAGGCTTTCAAATTGAAAAGATTCTGGGAATACTTTCCTGAAATTGATTTGCAGGTGTTGTGAAAAACTGTTCTTTCTTTGGGAACTGCCTTTCTCATTTAGATATAAATGAGAGTTATCGAGAAGAAAGTGTTCAGGGGTTAACAATCAGGAGTCACATTTATATATCACAATTGTATGATTATGTATACAGTACCAAACATTTTGTGCTTTTTTGGCAATACAACCTTGACATATCTTTCCTTTCAATTTCTCTCGGATGTTTACGAATCATTTTTAGCAAGTTAACTCATCATTACAGGGAATCTCATGCTTGATCCGATACTTCTACTTGGACTGGTAGTTGCCGTACTTATTATGTCCCTTGTCGCACAGGCCCTCAGTTGCTATTTCCGGATTCCTTTTATCATTTTCCTGTTGATCGAAGGAGTCATTGTAGGGCCTGAGGTCCTTAACCTGCTGGACCCTGCCCTCTATATTGAGGGGCTAAGCGCTATCGTGGCAATCTCGGTATCCGTGATTGTTTTTGACGGGGGGCTTCATATTGACCTGAAGCATATAAGGATGGTTCAGGAAAGTGTCCTTAAGCTGACAACAATAGGGGTCTTTGTGACCTTCCTGGGAGCCACGGTTCTGACCAGCCTCCTGATAGACATCCCTCTCGAACTCGCTGCCCTTTTCGGAGCCCTTGTCACGGCAACAGGGCCGACTGTGATAACTCCCATTGTAAGGAATATCCAGATTAGCCACAAGCTTGGCAAGATCCTGGAACTTGAGGGGGTCCTGAATGACGCTGCCAGTGTGATCCTTGCAGCTATGGTCTTCGAATGGGTCGCAGCAGAGCTTTCCGGGACTGATGCTGTGATCTTTATCCTTTACAGATTGGGGATAGGAATTGCACTGGGGTCTTTGAGCGGGTTTGCCCTCCGCTGGTTCTTCACTCGGGGAACGGTGATCAGCAATCGGACCGCAAGGCTGGTTTCCCTGACCGCCGTATTTGCCTGCTTCGTTCTTTCAGAATACCTGGGCAACGAGTCCGGGATTCTGGCGGTAGCCGTCTTCGGGATCATCCTCGGGACTTCTGAATTTCCTTACAAGGATACTATCAAGGAATTCAAGAGTGACATTGTGATTGTGATGCTTTCCCTGATTTTTATCCTGCTTGCGGCAATGCTTAAATTTGAAGATATCCAGAGAATAGGGGTAAGCGGGATAGTCCTTGTACTGCTTCTCATATTCCTCATCCGCCCTGTGGCGGTCTTCGTTTCGATGTGGAACTCGCAGATCGGCACGAATGAGAAACTTTTCATTTCCTTTGTTGGGCCCAGGGGCGTTGTGCCGACTTCGGTTGCGACCTATTTTGCAATCAAGCTCGATTCTATGGGCATTCCGGGAGGGCAGGCCCTTGTGGGGCTTGTCTTCCTTACAGTTATCATCACAGTCTTCATGAGTGGCAGCCTGTCAAAAAAAGTGGCAGAGATGCTGGAGGTAATCCCTATGGAAATTCTTATTATTGGTGGTGGAAAGGTAGGCAGGATTCTTGCCGAACGTTTTGACAAAAGAGGAGAAAATGTAGTTGTTGTGGATATTTCCGAGAGCAACTGCAAAAAATGCATGGAACTCGGGATCCGGGTTATCCAGGGTGATGCAGGGGATGTAAACGTCCTGAAAAAGGCAGGGATAGAGAATGCCAAATATGTGGTTGCTACAACCAATCAGGATAACACGAACCTTCTCTTCTGCCAGATTGCTAAAGTTTCTTTCGGATTCAGAGGTGACCAGCTGGTGGCCAGGGTAAACGAGATCGAAAACCTTCAGGCTTTCTGGAATCTGGGCATCCGCGCCATGAGCCCGGCCACAACCACTGCAGTGGTGCTTGACAACATGATCGGAAGGCCTCATCTCTTCTCCATGTGCGAGGTAGGGGGCGAAGGGGACATGATGGAAGTCAAGGTCACGAACCCCGGGGTAGTCGGGAAAGCCATCAAGGATATCCAGTTCCCTGAAAAGAGTCTCCTGGTTATGGTTCAGCGGGGCAGTGAATCTATTATCGCGCACGGGAGCCTTGTGCTTGAATATGAGGATATCGTAACCGTTATTGGAGAAGGGGATGCAGCCAAGCGGACCGCAGGCATACTTCACAAATAATTTTAAGTACTTTGTGGGGTATACTTTTCGATAATACACTTACTGGGAATACAAAAACAGAGAAAGTAATTTTGCATCATGGATTCAGGTTTAGAAAGGAAGATAAAGCTCTCCCTTGCTGTGATAAACATACACGGAAGGGATAGCCACTCTGATTATCTTTTCCCGGGTTTTCCCTGTGGGGAAGGGCGGACTGTATAATAACTGAATACTTTCACCCCGCTTCACTCAGCTTTATATTCTCTGCCGCGGTACTTTAGAGTGCCTCCCAAAATATGAAACTAACCATGAGGCTTGAGGTAGAATTAAGATGAAACAGACTGCAGAATCCATTAGAGACCGGTTTATGAAACTTGGCATCGATGTGCCTGTCGAGGACATCGAAAGCAGACTTGACGAGTTGATTACAAAGTTCAAAGTGCCTTCAAACGAGGCGCAACGCAGCGTAACAAACTATTTTTTGAAGAAATATTCCATTCCTAAAAATGAGTTTTATGTCAGGCAGGCTGAACCCCAGCTCACCAAAATTGCGGATGTTACGGAGAATGGGCAGTGGGCAAACCTTAAGGCAAAGGTTGTTCAGCTCTGGGAAAATACTCATGAATCCATATCTCAGGTTGGGCTCCTTGGAGATGAAACTGGAATCATAAAGTTTACCACCTGGAAAAATGCCGAACTTCCTCCTCTTGAGCAGGGAGAGAGCTACCTTCTCAGAAGTGTCGTTGTCGGAGAATACAACGAAAGGTTTCAGGTCCAGGTTAACAAAAACAGTTCCATAGAGAAGCTTTCCGAGCCTGTTGAAGTAGGAGGCGGCGATTTCATTCCTTCAGCAAGAGAGGCCGAACTCCGAAATATTGTTGATCTTGTGGGAAACCAGTGGGCTACCGTAAGAGGGAAAGTGGTCCAGCTCTGGGAAAACTCCCATGAGTCGATAGAACAGGCAGGGCTTATAGGAGATGAGACCGGTGTCATTAAATTCACTAACTGGGCAAGCTCCGAACTTCCTGATATGGAAGAAGGCAAAAGTTACATGCTGAAAAACGTGGTCATTAACGAGTGGAACGGCAAGGTCCAGATTCAGCTTAACAGGTCAAGCTCCATAGAAACACTCGATGAAGATATCGAAGTGGGGACTTCTGCTTTTACATATTTCGGGGCAATGATTGACATTCAGACAGGCTCAGGACTTATAAAGCGGTGCCCTGAATGCAAACGGGCCCTGGTTAAAGGCGCCTGTGCAGAGCACGGGAAGGTTAAAGGAGAATATGACCTCCGGATAAAGGCAGTCCTTGACTCGGGGACTTCCACCCAGGACGCCCTGATTAACCGGGAGCTTACTGAAGAGATTGCCGGGATATCTCTTGACAGTGCCATTGCAATGGCTGCAGATGCCCTTGATCCTGGAGTTGTACTGGATAAATTAAAACACGAACTTGTCGGCAGGTATTATACTATTAGCGGACACAAACTTGACCGCTATATCCTCGTGGATTCCTTTACTCCAAGGACTTCCCTGGACAGGGAAGTCCTTGATGAATTGCTTTCTGAACTGGAGGTGGCTTAAATGGCAGGCTTCTTTAGAGAAGTATCGCGCAGGGTTTTTTCCCAGGAACTGAAAGACTCAAACCTCACATCCAGGGACGAAAGTGACCAGTATGCCCCTCAGTATCTCCTTACTCCAACAGGGGCGAAGGTGAACCGTATATTCATTGTGGGGACTCTTATCGAAAAGGAGGATATTGGTACTGACTCCGAATACTGGAGAGGCAGGGTTTCCGACCCAACAGGTTCCTTCCTTGTCTATGCAGGGCAGTACCAGCCCGAAGCCGCTCAGTTCCTTGCTGAGTGCGAACTGCCTGCTTTCATAGCGGTCATCGGCAAAACCAGCACCTATACCACCGATGATGGAAACGTCCTGACCTCTATCCGTCCGGAATCTATCCAGCAGGTAGATGAGCTGACAAGAAATCTGTGGGTACTCGATACTGCAAAGCAGACTCTTGAGAGGATAAGGGCAGTTGAGGCACAGGAAGACCCGAACTCAAAGCTTGCAAAGGAGCACTATTCCACTGATACTGAGATTTATCGTGAAATGGTTAAAAAAGCCCTTGAGTCCCTTAAAGACAATGCCTGAGAATTGCAAAAAGTAGCCGTAATTGGTAGTCGTCAAAAGTGACGGGCATCTGCCTTAGGGATCGTGAAATTCAGGGACATTTTACTCTGAATTCACACTTTTAAATTAGGAAGCTCTTTGCTTCTTTAATTTTTCTAAATCCTTTTTTCTCTTGCTTTTGTTTTGTTTTTTCCTATTTCTTTTCAGATAGTTCACTTCTAATTTTTAATGCGCTGAATAAGTTTTTCCTTTTTTCATGGTATTAGGGCATAAGAGGCAAAATATAGATAAATAAACGAAACATGATATAAAATGAGCAATGAGTAATTGAATAAGAGTCAACGCTAAAATAAGTTAATGAATTGGCATATGGGATGATCCTGTGAAAACCTATCTTGTGGTCTGGTTTAGTAGTGAAGGAGTTCGCCCGTCTGAGGTCAATCAGAGACTGTTGTCCCTGGGTTTTGAACCCATGCAGGGCAGCTACGATTTTGTATATAACTGGAACAGCAATGTTGGTGTCGAGAAGATTCTCGAGTTTGGAGATAAAGTCTACCTGAGCCTTCAGGGAACAGGTGTAATGTTCAAACTGGAGACCATGTGAACTGACAGGAGTTCGCCAAATATATAGTTCCAGAGACCTCGCCTAGCGAGGCATGTGCCTGAGTTCTTACAATAAAAACCCTTAGCAGGTTCCTGCGTATTAATTTTTCAGGATTTGCTGGTCGGCTTCAGGCGCTCAGGCTTCTTTTTATTTATTATTTATGATTCTCTTCCTTTTTTTGTTTTTTCAGTTCATCCCGGAACTTGATATATTCACAGCTCTCTCCTTCAAGGGTAAGTATCCTGCCGTTAATACTTCCTTTTTCAATTATTAGTTCCACAACACCTGGATTTGACATCCGGGGTTTTGTCGGAGAACCCGGGCAGACCAGCATAACATCTTTCTTTTCAATCAAAGGGCGGTGAAGGTGCCCGAAAATCAGGACATCTACTCCCATTTCTTTTGCGAGGTAACCCTGGGCAGTTGTATCCATTACTGAAAGCCCTCCTTCATGTATCACCCCTACTTTGACCCCTTCAACCTCAAATTTCAGCCTTTCGGGAAGGAGCTTCCGGAGTTCTAAGGTGTCATCATTTCCATAAACGGCTTTCAGCTTGCCGCTAGCACTGAATGCCTTATAAGCTTCTACAGTACTGAAATCCCCTGCATGGACAATCAGGTCACAGTCTTTGAGAATGCTTTGAAGTTGCGGGGGGATTTCTCCTTTCTTAAGGTGGGTGTCGGAAAGTGCGATCAGCTTCATGGAATACCTCCTGATTATCAGATTATTATCTAATATTAATATACTAAGATATTAAGATAAAAATGTGCAGCGTAATTAAAGATGGTTATTACTGTTAAACCTAAAATTATAAACCTGATAAATTATGGCTAAAAATGAAAAATTATAGTTAAACCTGACAAACACAAAAAAACCGATACTGTTTTCGGAAAAATAACAGGTTCGAATTCCAAACCCGTGAGTCAGGAATCTCGGACCGGGAGCTAAAACTCAGGAAAGTTATTCGACTGTCAGGTCAACAAGTTCGTACTCAAGGTTCTCGGTTTCTAACCTGTTCAGGAGAGCAGAGACCTGTTCGTCTACTGAAACCACCAGGGATGAAAGTCCGTGGTATGCAGCCTCGATAACGGATTCGTTTGTCCCGAACATGACATTGGGGCTTATGCCGATCTTGCGAAGAGCAATTAACGATTCTACGCCTATTGCTGCGATATAGGGTTTTGAGTTTGCCAGCGTCTTCAGGCGCTCGAGGTCCACTTTTCTTGACCCTCCGCGCTCGACCCTGGGAACCTTGCAGATCGTGATGGTTGCGTTTTCCAGATCTATAAGGCCTTTGAGGCTGGTTACTCCCACATCGTCCCCCTGGGCGGCATCGGATATGACAGTGCCTGATGCGCCTGTCTTTTCCGTGCTGCTTACATAGAGAAGTCCGTGGTCCATTTTCAGGTAAACCTGCTGGCCTTCCTTGACTTCCTCTTTTGTGATGGCTGTCCAGGTTGAGACATGGCTGATTATGTCCTCCATGACAAAGCGGGCGTACCGCTTCATTTCGGCGGCATTTTCAAGGACCCACTCTACGCCTTCTTTTGTTATCCTGTACCGGACACGGCCCTCGGTTACAATAAGCCCGTCATTTACAAGCTCTTTGATGTATTCGGAAACAGCCTGGGGGGTTATTCCTATCTTTGCGGCAATCTCCTTTTGCCTGACATTGGGCTGATGGGCGGCAATCTCAATAAGGACCTGAAATTTGGTGACTCCGCTCTTGGTCTGGAGGATTTTAATCATCAATCGTAATTCTCCTCGACATCTTCAATTATTTTTAACCTCTGCCCCATTACTGATAGCCTTTCGGACCGGCGGGCAACGGCGCAAATATAAAATGGGTTTTTGTTAAGAGTCCGTGTAAGGTTGCTCATTGAGGTGTTGCCCTCTTCTACCAGTCTCTCCAGTTCATCCATGGCATCCTTCACCTCTTCATACGGCTTGAATGTCAGCATAATGATATCACTGAGGTCTTCAAAGGAGCACTGAAAGTTCACCTGAACCTTTGAATAAGAACTGTGGTATTCTTTTGAGGGTTTTTGTCCCGCTTCAGGGACTCTCCACTGGCTTTCAAGGAGCCCGGCTTTTTTCAGAATATGAAGGTTTTTTGATGAATCCGAACCTATGAACTCATCGATTTCTGCTCTGGTCATCCATTTATTAGAAAGTGCATCGAATATTTTTTTATGGGTTCTGGATCCAAAAGTCCTGAGTAATGGTACTAAATAGGAAGGATCGTTAATTATTCGAGTTCGTTTACCCATTTATGTCCTCTCCTTCTCGCCTTATGTTATCGGCTTTCAATATAATAAAGATTTGTGATGTGATTATTCGTTATAAGCGATATCAAGCCCTTCGGGCTTATCCCAGTTGAAAACAGGAGCAGCACGCTTCATATCACGTGATTTTTCATGCAGGGCATGGATAACAATTGGAAGGGCGATGGTAGCATCCACAAAAACCTGTACTTTTTTTGCCTGAGGTGCGATCTTTCCCCATGAAACTGCTTCGTCAAAAGTGCATCCTGAGAGTCCTCCCCAGTGTGGAGAATCGGAAGTATACTGGATTGCATAGTCATGCCCGCCAATATCCATTCCAAGAATCGAAGCTATTACCTCGGTCTGCTGGATGAAGTTCTTCGGGACTCCGCCTCCTACATAAACAACGCCTGTTCTTTCTGATTTTTCCACAATCTGTGTGATCTCGTCAACGTCTTTTATCTGGTCAATTTCAAGTTTCAGCCCTCTTCTCCTTGCAATGGTAAGCCCTATCCCTATGGAACTGTCCGACAATGCAGGTACAAAAATCGGGACATTGTGCCTGTACGCGCTTACAACTATTGAGTCTTCAGCAGCTCCTCTCTTTACAAGCTCCTTTCCAAGAAGGTACATGAACTCCCTTGAGGAACAGGAAATCTCTCCAATCTCCTCTGCAAAATCTGCAATCAGGTTATCTGCGGTCCTGAACTCTTCTTCCACTGCAAAGACATCATAAATCCTGTCCACACCGTGCTCAAAAAGTTTTTCATCATTAGCAAGATGTGAGCCCACATAGTGCTTCCTGCCGAGGGCTTCGTGACAGTCATGGAACAGGTTCGCCCCTGTGCTTACAAGGCAATCGATCATTCTTTCCTGGATCATATAGGAAAGAACTCTGCGCATGCCGGCAGGGACCATGGCCCCGGATAAGCCCATAAGCACTGTTGTGTTCTTCTCTTTGAGCATGTTATGCCAGGCCTGGACTGACTCTGCCAGCTTCCTGCCCTGAAAGCCGGTTTTGAGCATTCCGTCTATCAATTCACTTACAGACCTGTCTTTCACATCAATTGGAACTGTTGGGTTATTTGTAAATATATTGTGATGCATGCCATTCTCCATAATAAGCAGATCATGATATGTTTGCCTGTGACCCTAATATCCTGTCTGGAGGTACCCGACAATAGATGGTAAGAGACGCAAATAACGTATAGGATTATATATTTTTTATTAAATATTAATATATGCAGACTATCTCACCTGAGGATTCCTTACAGAGACAGGCTTCTCCGAAGGAAGACTGATTTGCTGTGTATAAGAGTTATGAGTTAAGAGGGAAAGATGTGTAATAGATCGTTTATAAGATAGTTTCTAATAATGACTGGATTCAATGATGATTAGATGCTTGATAGTTGCAGTTTGGTGAGTGGGTATTAGGGATAGTATCAGTAAACAGGTGATGTTGCAAATAGATAATATCGTAAATGAGTCTGTCTGTAAATAATACTATTATGTATATCTCGTAAATGAGTCTGTCTATAAATAATACTATTATGTATATGAAGCAATAGTATTAACTGGAGTTCCTGTGTGAAACTCCTCTTTTAAATAATAAAAACTGCTGCGGATATTACAGTCATCCAGTCTCCGCTTTCGTGTACAGACGATGATCTGGGGGTGCTGAAGGTTTTGAGGGGTGCCTCATTTGTCCAGGTGCTGTACATGCTTCCGGCAAGTTTTATGGCATGTTCCCCTACATCATGTGCGTTTTCTCCGTAAGCATGATACTCGGAAATATAGCCGTGCTTGCTTATATCCCTGGGAAGTGCGCATCCGACGGAAGTACTTAACGTTCTTCTTGGTTCATTGGAAGAGATTCTGGACATCACACAGAAAACTACCTCTCCAGGGCTCAGTTCTTCCAAACCTTCTTCCTTTGTCACGATTTCACATTTTGGAGGCAGAATAGAACTTACAGTTACAAGGTTAAATTTTTCAATGCCCGCATCCCGGAGTGAAACCTCAAATGATTCAAGTTGTTCGGGGTGTGTACCAACTCCACTTGTGAAGAATACTTTTCTTGGAATTAACTTTGTGATCATCTTTGCATCCTTGTGAAGTCATCAATTTGAACTTAATTGAAATAGCAATTATCATTTTTAAGCGTTGCCCTTCAATTTTGCTGGAAAAAGTTCAATTCCTGTTTCTTCAGGCATTAGTGGATTGTAGAAGTTTATATCTATACTTTTATATTTAAATGGATTTTGTCAGGAGATTTTTACATGCATTTTTTCAATATGAAGTTCTTTTACTTTTATTCAAGAGGCTCTATAAATTAATTTACTCAAAATTAATCGGTTACTTCTAAGATTCTTTTACTTATCCATTCTCTTATTGAGATTATCTCGCTTTTACGTTCTTTTACTGAAATTCTTCTATTTTCCAGCCCTTTTGCAAAATCTCTCATAAGCTTTATATCATGCAGGATAATTACATCGTGTGTTACTCCTTGCAATTTTCCTGTCCACAGCCTTTTTATGATAGGAAAAATTCAGTTTTTCCGGAAACTTTCGGAAATGCGGACCTGATTATACGCGTTATTGTAGCAGGAGATTGTGTTTTTCTGGCCTCGGGCCTGAAAACCGAACTACCATTAATTAACCCGGATGTCGATATAAAGGCAGAGAAAATGGCAGAGAAACTCAACCTTAAAGTTATGGAATTGCTTGACGGCAGGCAGCTCTCAATCAGCGGACTCTCACGGGAACTGAAAGTCGGAGGGATAGAAGAACACCGGCTGGTTCTGACCGGCTACCTCAGGGCACTCAGGGATCTTGAACTTCTGGAGGAAATCGAAGTTCCCCCTTCCAAAATCTATTCTTTGCCTGAAAAAGGCAAGGAGCCTCTGCCAGAAAAGGGCAGGGAACTCAGTCCGGCAGATCCCTCTGATTCTGAAGACATTTACCTCATTTTCAGGGCACAGCTCCTTAAAATCGATCTGGATTTCCGGATTCCTGTTGGTGTTTATGTAATTTCCAGACTGTTTGAAAGGCCCTGTTTCCGCAGGGAGTTAAAACTTGTAGGAATCACCCAGAAACACCTTGACCGGTACATGGAAAAACCCGGACTGGTTTGCGAAGTCCCTGACTCATACCTGAAAAAAGCCCGGGCAGACATTACAAAAATTGAGGTTCCCCCGGATGACCCTGCATATGAAATCCGGGAAAACAGGGAAGAAGTAACCAGGTTTGCAAACGAAGTGCTTGCAGGGATGATTAAACACAGAATGGACCTCGAAGGGCTGGTAGCAAAAAGCAAGCAAACTACCCTGGTCCCCTGAAATCCTTTTATTCCCTATCCTGAACCTTTTATTCCCTATCCCGAAATCCTTTTATTCCCTGCCCTGAAGCCTTTACGCAAATCCTAATTACAATCAGGGCTCAAATAGCAGATATGTTGGTCCTAATATGAAAGTTGCCTGTATCCAGATGGATGTGCTTCAATGCAGGAAGCAGGAAAACCTTGAAAAAGCCCTTTATATGGCTCTCAAAGCCGTTGAGAAAGGAGCCGAGTTAATTGTTTTTCCGGAGGTCTTTTCCACAGGTTTTTGCTATGATAACTTCAGCCATGCAGCCGAAAGTCTCCCATCTCCCACTCTTGAGAACCTGGCATGTTTTTCCGAAGCAAATGACTGCATTATCCTGGGTTCAATTATTCAGAAGGATAGTGGAGAATGTGGTATAGAAAGTGATGGAGAGGATGGTGGAGAGGATGGTGGAGAAACTGGTGGAGAAACTGGTGGAGAAAAAGTTTTTCCAGAGGGAAAAATTGTTTTTTCCGGAAAAGTAAAGGAAATGCCGGAAAGTAAAAAATCTGCTCTTTACTATAACCTTGGTTTCTGTTTCGAGTCCGGAAACCTTGCAGGTACCTACCGGAAGACTCACCCCTTCAAAGCCGAAAACAGTTATTTTTCAAAAGGCAATTCAATAGAGCCCATTTCCCTTAAAAAACAAAGTCTGAAAATCGGGTTTGAAATCTGCTACGAGCTCCGTTTTCCCGAGGTTGCAAGAAAACTTTCCCTTGCCGGCTCTGACCTGCTTGTGACCACAGCCGCTTTTCCTAACCCCCGGGCTGAGCACTGGAAAACCCTTGCAAAGGCACGCGCAATCGAAAATCAGATTCCTCATATCGCCTGTAACAGAACCGGCTCCGCTCCTGACTGCACTTACTTCGGAAACTCGATGATTATTGATGCCTGGGGTGAGGTAAAAGCCGATGCCGGTAGCAAAGAATGTGTGATCGTGTATGACCTTGATCTTGCAGGAAAAGATGAGATTCGAAAGGCTATTCCTGTTTTTGAAGACCGGAGAACTGAGCTTTATTGATAAGCTGAAGCAGAGCTGCTCTTGAAAAATGAGAGATACCCGGATGATATTCCGGGTACGGCCTGGAAATATTTAGATATATTCTGAGATAACCTGCCTGCATCAAAGTAAATAAATAGGGTTTCTCGGATTTTAGAGTCTATTGGATTCTAGAGTCTATCGGATTCTAGAGTCTATCGGATTTTAGAGTCTATCGGATTTCAGCCCTGATATGCCTGTGAAACCAGGAAACCCTTATACAGCTTACTTTATGCGAATGGATGCTTTGCTGAATCCTTTTTGTCCAGCGCCTCTTTGACTGTCGGACTGCTCTCCATTGCACGGGATATTGCAAGCTTTGTAGCTTCATAGTTGTATTCGTAGACTTTATCTTTGTCTTTTGCATCCCATTCGATAAAGACCGAAACAATTATGAAAATGTCATCTGCCTGCTCTTCAGGTAGTACTCCGGCAGCTACCGAGTCCATAACCGCTTTTGCAACCGCAGCCTGGGCCGGCCCGAACATAAGGGCAGCCTGTGCCACATTCTTGATCGTTACCTTGTTTACGAGCAGGGTTACAGGTTTTGGCTGGAGATTCGGCTCAAGGACAGCAAGAAGCGGGGTATGACCCTGCCTGGGCATCGCAAGGGAATTCATAAACGCTGCCTCTACCGGTCCTCCTCTTGGTCCGATGATAAGGTCGATGTGTGCAATTTCCGGGCCTGAGCCAATGAGAGCTTCTCCGATCATGCTTTTTATAACAGTTTTTACCAATTTCAACACCTCAAGTCTATTTCTACAAAGGAAAAATCGTACCTAATCCCTTTCCTGAAAGAGATATTTACTGATATTTTGATGATGTTCTGATAGTGGAGCAGGAGATTGTAAGGCTGTTTCCATATGTAGAGAATAAATTAACCTTTAATACTTTCAAACATAAATAAATAATTTGTTAGTTTCCGGCCTTGATTATGGAAAAATTTTGCTAAGTAACTGTTGCCCTGAAAATTTTGCCCCGAAACTTTACCCCTGTAACAGAATGGCTTTTACACAGGATCGGGAGTAGATGGGACTTATTGCCCATAGAGCCAGACCCTTTCTGTCTCATAACCGGACTATGGGGTGCATGTCTGCAAAAGAAGAGTGACATCTTGAACTCGATAGTGTGGTCAACAGCAAAAGATAAGAAATAAAAATACGATCCCGTAGAAGAGTACTCCGGGTTTCAAAAGTACTCAAGGTTTCAAAAGTACTCCGGGTTTCAAAACTCATTTTGGAAACCGGAAGGGAGCACTTTTCAAAAAAAGAGCTAAATTTCAAATTGCTTTTCACAGGGAAATCCCTGAAAGGATCTCAAGCCTTTTGTTCCAGTGGTCGAGTCCCCTTTTTGCCGCATACCAGTCGAAGAAATCACTTTCATCTCCCATGTTTCCGGCTTCAAACTTTGCTCTGAGCTCACTTGAGCTGTACCCGAACTTTGCTTCAAAATCCTCACAGATTATGGAATACCGCTTGACCTTGTATTTTGCAACATGCTTTTCATGTTCAAGAGCCGAACGGATAGCCTCACATACTTCCTGAGGTGAGAAATCAGTCTCTATATTAAGTGTGAAACTCATGTCTATCCCTATTAAGAATAGTCTCCTATTTCATATAAAGTAATTAGAAAATAAACAATTGAACAGGTTTATTACCTGAAAAATCTCTTTCTCATGCCTTCCATTTCACGAGCTTATTTTCATAACTACCTTATTTCTTTTTTTCAGAATTTCTTTTTACCGTTTCTTTTTCCGGCTCTTCGTCATTCTCTATGGATAAGATGATTTTCAATTCAAGATCGCGTTGGGTTTTCTGAGAATATCCACACGAAACAACGAAGAGCCCTTTTTCCTTTACAGCAAGCCCTATCAGAAGAATTCCCATAAAAAAGTTATAAGGAAATAAAGTAACAAAGAAGGTTGGGGCGAGTTAAATAAGGTGGAGGGGAGTTAAATAAGGTGGAGGAGAGCTGATAAGAACAGATAAATCACAGATTTAAAGGATTCAGGTTAAAAACAGAACCGGTTTAGAAGGTTTACATATTTAGACGAATACATTTTCAATAATTGCTGCAGAATATGAAATTCAAATCTCTTTTACCTGGATTGCTTCTTTTAGCATGTGCGAGAAAAGGTCGGTACCCCATTTAAGGGCTTCAGGTTCGGAACTTATCAGGCTTTCGTGTTCAAAGAATTTCTCTCTGGAGAAAAGAGTGAGCAGAAAAAACCTATCTGTTACTGTAAGGTCTGCAATTTTAGGGTCTTGCGGGAAGATAAACACCCTGACGTTTCCAAAATTCAGGAAAGTGCACAGTTCTTCCCTGTAATCCGTTTTGAACCTCCGGAACACTGGCTCTGTAAACATCAAAGAAATTTCCACTCCTTTTTTTGCAAGTTCCGGGTAGAGTGTGGTAAAAGAAGGGTGGAAATAGGACGCAAAACCGAAAATATGCGTGGAAAGATGAAGTTTTTCTACAAATTCAGGGTTAAGTTCGAACATGTGGCTCACCTCCGGACGGATGAGTTTGCAGTTCTTCAGTTCAAAAAGTCTTTTGCGTAAAAAAGGAGGGATTCCTTCAAGGTTCCTTTTCGTCCAGTAATCGAAATTTTCTTCCAGGACTTCCAGGGTGTCCAGAAAAGGCGGCATTTTGTCCGCGATTATAATTCCCATTGGAGAAAGTTCATAGGTATGGCCCTTCTGTATAACGAGATTACCTTCCTTCAATTTTTTGATCTGAGGGAGGATTGAAACAGGGCCTGCGGAAAGGTGTTTCTGAATCTCAGCCATACTCCCTGGCTTATCTTTCAGAAAAAGAAGAAGTTTCTTCCTTTTCTCAGATAAAAAGACCAGCTCTATTAATTTGACTTGCTCCTTCATCTCAACACCGTAAATAAAACACCAATGATGTCTAGATGGCAGAACAGCTATTTATACATTGTTATAAAATTTCAACCGTTTCATGGTGTACGAAAAAAATAGAAAAAGGAAGGAAAATGAAAGATGGAAAGAATATGAAACAAGGACGGAAAATGAAAGGAGGAGAATGAAAAATATTCTACCGGTTCGGAAAACAAAGGCTGCCGGAAAGGGTATGATTCTTGCAGCGAGTGGCATTCTGCCAGTTAGAACCTGATAGCATCAAGGACCGCCAGTTTTTGCTTCCAGTGGTCAAGCCCTCTTTTTGCGGCATACCAGTCAAAATATTTGTCGTCGTCGATATATTCACCGGCTTCAAATTTTTGTATGAACTCCGTGGAGATCAGGTCGTACTGGTCTTCAAATTCATCGCAGATCATGGCGTAGCGGTATACCTTGTATTTCGCAAGATGTTTATCATGTTCCAGAGCCGAGCGAATGACCTCGCTTACTTCCTGTAGCGAGTAATCGGTATCAATCTGCAATGTAAGGTCCATGTTTATCCCATAGAATAATTGTTGAAGGCAATAAAAATGTTGCTGATACTAAAAATTGATCCTATATCTCTTTTTCTATTTATTAATGAGTTATATCCTCTGGAATCTAAAGAATATAGGGAGCATGAGGCTAAGATTCAAAAATCTAAGATTGGTGCAGGATTCAGGCCCACCTGCGAATAGATTACAAAAAAGCCTGAATGAATGAATGAATGAATGAATAAGTTAGTAAAAATAAAACGAAATATGGGTAAATAAACCGAAATAAGGAAAAATAAACTGAAATAAAAATAAATAAATAAATAAATAAATAAATAAATAGAAATGAAGGGAAAATAAAAAAATAATAAAAAATTCAGAACAGATAGGTGTAGAAAAGTGTGGATTTGGAAATTAAACCTACACCGTCATCAGTTTCGGGTCACGATACGGATTATCCCGGAGTTCTCCATGTTCTTATAAATGAATGCTGAAGAGTATGCAAGCAGCATGAACTTAAAGCCCTGGGCAAAGTCCATTTCCATGAACATTAATATCATGTACATGAAGAAGGTAAATTGTATTACACACAGGAACATTCCGGCTGCGGTGAACATTTTCTGACGACTGCTACTATCACTACTGTCTGGATCATCTGATTCTTCTGACATTTTGTTTCGGACCTCGCAAATAAAAGTGCTAAAGGTGTTTTATATTTAGTTTGTTTTTATTTTATTTTGGTTTGTGTTTTTTACTTGATTCTGCTTTTTACTGAAGGCAGTTTTCAACCAGCTCAAATTAAATAGTCTCCCCAGCTTTACAGCATAGCAACTAGCTTCTCTGAAGCTTTTAAAACGAGACAAAAAGCTGAAAACTTCAACAGATGCATCTGAAGGTTCAGTTACATTGATCTTCTGGTGCAACATTTATGTGAAAAAACACGCTCCAATTTAGAGACTTTTATACAATCTTACTATTTGTTATGGATGGTATATATAACTTGCGAGGGGAGGGTGGGTACTGCAGAGCTTGAACCTGTTTTTCATTTTGATGTTTTGAGATCATACGTCAATTCCCAGGATAATTCTTAGCCTTTTATCCGGATATCAAGGCTTCTTTTTGCTGTATACCAGTCGAAAAAGTTTCTTGCGGTGATTTCATTCTTAATCTTTTTGAGAGCAAGATCACTAAAGCAAAGATTAAAAAATACCTATATATAGACAAGAATCATTATTTATTATCCAGAAAGTTTCGATAAAACAGGGCTTAAACAGTAGATGCCTGGGGGGTAAATATGGAGCCAAAAATCGCTAGATGCAGCACCAAAACAAAGCAGGGCAACATTCTAAGCTTTTCTTTCAATATGGAGACAAACTTGCTTATTATTAGTCTAATAGAAAAGAGTGGAGCGGCAGAAAATGAATTTATCTGGCGTTATGTTGATGAAAACGCACTTCTCGAAGAGGCTCTGGAAATTGCACAGTAGAGAGCCTGAATTCTGAGGATGAATGACGCGCTTTCTATTTTGAGAACCAATTTCATTTCAGCTGAATATCCCGCGGCAAGCTGCGGAGCTGGAAACTTTTCCGGCGGCAGGAGATTTTTAAGAGAGAATTTTTATTTTTTGGCTGTGGGTGGCTGCTCATAACTTTCCCGGAACTGCCTTCGTTAATATTAAGCGAAAAAAGCCGGAAACTTCAATAAAAGTGAGATTTTCGGGGCTGGAAACTTCTCCGGCGGCAGGACATTTTTAGGACTGATATTTTATTTTTAGTCGCCCCCTTCAGATTTCCGCACAACCGGAGAGAAAAAGCAGAAGATCACTTCCTCCGGGCGGGATTTTTAAGAGATGATTTTTATTTTTTGGCTGTGGGCGGCTGCTCAGAACTTTCCCGGAGCTGCCTTCGTTAATATTAAGCGAAAAAAGCCGGAAACTTCAATAAAAGTGAGATTTTCGGGGCTGAAAACTTTTCAGGCGGCGGGAGAGTTTTAAGAGGGGATTTTTATTTTATATGCAATTTTTCTTGGGAAAGAGAGAAAATTGCTTTTAATAAGGGAATAGCTGAATAGTTACAGAAAAAGCAAAAGATGGAAGAAATGAAACATATAGAAGTTGTAGCAGGGATACTCATATATGAGGATCGAATCCTTTGTATGCAAAGAGATGCTGATAAATATGATTATTTGTCTTATAAGTATGAGTTTCCCGGGGGGAAAGTTGAACCTAGTGAAACAAATAGTCAAGCGCTAATGCGTGAACTGCGCGAAGAAATGGAGATTGAAATAAACATATCTGAAAATGACTTTTTTATGACAGTGACTCACCAATATCCAGATTTTGAAGTCACAATGCGCAGCTATGTTTGCCGGTTAAGCAGTCCTGAATTCATTAGGAAAATACATATTAATCATACATGGTTAAAGCGCCCAGACCTCGACAAAATAGATTGGGCACCCGCAGATCAACCGATCGTAAAAAAATTGATGTTAGAGTGATAATATGGATTATCGTGAAAAACTACAAAATGGAATAGAATATGGCTTTTTAGATTCTTCCATTATGGCACTCGAAGAATATAAGCCCAGGTTGCTTATTAATGATATTGACCGAGGGGAAAAAGTTTTAACATCGGTGGTAGCGGAACTCACTAAATGCGATGAGTTCATGATTTCCGTTGCGTTTATAACAAGTAGTGGCGTAACTGTGTTGTTAAACACTCTAAGCGACATGGAACAACGTGGTGTGAAAGGTCGAATCATCGCATCTCAATACCAGAATTTCACAGATCCCACTGCTCTAAAGCGTTTGCTACTTTTTAAGAATATTGAGTTGCGTATAGTCACTGAAGATAAAGCTAATATGCACACTAAAGGATATGTTTTTAGAAAAGGCGAAGAGTACTCCATTATTGTTGGAAGCAGCAACCTTACACAAAACGCTCTTTGTGAAAATAAAGAATGGAATCTTAAAGTTAGTTCCTGCCATACCGGTGGAATAGTAAACAACATAGTTTCCGAATTTGAAACCATGTTTGAACTTGCAACGCCGGTTGATGATAATTGGCTTGCTGCATACTTACAAATTTATCGCACTACAAAAGAATCTGAACATATGGCAGCATTATCTGTCGAAAAGAAAATAATTCAATTTACAACTATTAACCCCAATAGGATGCAGGTCTCCGCGTTGCAGGCCTTATCCGACTTGCGCAGCTACAATGCCAAGCGTGCTTTGGTAATTTCGGCTACTGGAACTGGAAAGACATATTTGTCGGCGTTTGATGTTAGAACTGTTAATCCTAAAAGATTCCTATTTGTGGTTCATCGTGAGCTCATTGCTAAAGAGGCAATGAAGAGTTACCAGCGTGTTATCGGCGACAGAAAAAGTATGGCTGTAATGAGTGGCGGTAACAAGGTAGATGCTGACTATATATTTGCTATGATCCAAACGCTATCTAAGGATGAAGTTCTCCATCAGTTCTGTCCAGACGAGTTTGATTATATTTTATTTGATGAAGTTCACAGGGCTGGTGCCGCTTCGTATCAAAAAGTTTTCAACTATTTTAAGCCCAGATTCTTGTTGGGAATGTCGGCAACCCCGGAACGTACAGACGGATTTGATATCTTCAAGATGTTTGACTATAATGTCGCTTACGAAATTCGTCTCCAGCAAGCCATGAAGGAAAGAATGATATGTCCCTTCCACTATTTTGGAATTTCCGAACTCACAATAGATGGTAAGATCATTGAGGACAAGACCGAATTCGGCAAGCTAACATCTGACGAGAGAGTGCGTAATATTATCGAAAAGATAGAGCACTATGGATACAGTGGTGATCGTGTAAAAGGTCTAATATTCTGCAGCAGAAAAGAGGAAGCTGTTGCACTATCCACAAAATTTAATTACCGCGGATATCGCACCTGCGCACTTCTTGGCATTGACAATCAGAGTGAGCGTGAATCCGCGATAGAACGGCTTGAGCAAGATGAGTATGAAGGTGCGCTCGATTACATTTTTACCGTTGACATTTTTAACGAAGGCGTGGATATACCGGCTGTGAATCAGGTTGTCATGCTTCGACCTACTCAATCCGCAATCATCTTTGTCCAACAATTAGGCAGAGGCCTGCGCAAAAAGGAAAACAAGGAATACGTTGTTGTTATTGATTTCATTGGTAATTATGAAAAGAACTTTTTAATTCCGATTGCCCTTTCTGGGGATCAAACTTACAACAAGGATACAATCCGCAGATTTGTTGCTGAAGGTAACCGCGTAATTCCTGGCTGTTCAACAGTAAACTTTGATGTGATAACTCGAAAAAGTATTTATGCTTCCATTGATCAAGCCAACTTTAATGATTCAAAACTAATCAAAGAATCCTATCTGGCCCTTAAGCAACGTCTTGGCAGGATTCCTCGGTTAGACGAGTTCGCAGAATACGGTTCTGTAGATATCATTCGAATTTTTGATAAGTTTGGTTCATATCACAATTTTCTCAAACGTTTCGAAGAAGCATATACAGTCGAACTATCTACAATTGAATCTACATACATAGAGTTCATTTCCACAAAATATGCTAATGGCAAACGACCGCACGAACTTGAGTTTATCAAACTACTTGTTGATGGCCACCCACATCCAGTTGCTGGGTTTAAGGAAGTAATGAAAGCAAAGTACCCAGCAATTAAATTCACTGAACACACTATAAATTGCGTCTTAAACCAAATGATGCAAACGTTTGCCACAGGCACAGGGAAGGACAAGTATCGTTCAGCTGTTTTCTTAAACATGACAACCTCTGGCGAATATGAGATCTTCAAAAAATTTGCTGCACTTCTCACAAATAACAAGTTCGAAGCAATGATACTCAATTTAATAGAATTAGGATTGGAAAGAAATACCTTGTTATATGGCGACCGATATCAAGATACAAGTTTTCAGCTTTATCAAAAATACACATATGATGACGTATGCAAATGCTTAGATTGGTCTCAGGGAGAGGTAGCACAGAACATTGGCGGATACAAATTCCACGAGGTAACTAATACCTATCCTGTCTTTATTAATTATAATAAAGAAGATGATATTGAGGACACAATCAAGTATGAGGATCGATTCCTGTCTCCATCCTCACTTATTGCAATTTCCAAATCCCGCCGATATATATCTTCTGGAGATGTCCAGCAAGCTTTAAATGCCCGAGAAAATGGTATAGACTTGTGCTTATTTGTTCGCAAGAATAAGGACGATAAAATATCAAAAGAGTTCTACTACTTAGGCCGTATGTTTGCTACTGGGGACGTAAAAGAATTTGTCATGCCAAAGACAACCAAAACGGCTGTGGAAATTGCCTATTCTCTCCAAACGCCTCTCAGAGATGACATCTATGACTACTTAGTTGGATAACTTGCGGATATACATTCAACAGGCCATATTAATGAAAGCGGAGTACGCATATGTCTATTCTTCTGGAAGACCAATACTGCAGCGCAGCTCTTTTGGAGCAAATGCTCGACAACTTTTCTGCCAGTTATAAAATACTTTGACCGCCCATATTTTAACCCTACTTTTCACACTATTATATGTATTCAGAAACTTGAGCTTTATTTTATAGACACAATTTTTTAAAGTAGTTTTGACTTCTCTCCCACTCAAACTACACCTTTAAATCCCATACATCCCTTTCCTATTCCACAATATAACTTTCATAACTTTTACTCGGTGACATTTTTATGAAAAATAGGCTGTACAAATATTATCCTGAAGATTTCGGGGAGCTTACTGTTGACGTTTTACATATGAACCTGGTGTTTGATGTCTATGATGACAGGACTAATGTGAAGTCCCTGCTCAGGGTCAGGACAAAGGATGCTCCTATTGAGACGCTGGAATTAAACTGCAGGGACCTTGAGATCCGGGCTGTGAGCTGCATACAGTCTGAGGTTTCATACAGGTACAGGCAGGACGATGCGATTCTCGAAATTAATTTCAGGGACGTGATTCCGCCGCATACTGAGATTGCGGTTGTTACGGATACTGTTTGCAGGCCTACCAAAAATGTCCTTGAGGGGCTGTATTACGATGAAACGCCGGCAGGGGCTCCTCCGCAGCAGATCACGCAGTGCCAGCAGTGGGGGTTCCAGAGGATCGTGCCCTGCATTGACGACATGTGCGCAAAATGCACATACAGGACAACCATCATTGCAGATTCGAGGTACACGAACCTTATCACAAACGGGGACGTCGTTGTCGAGCGGCATACCGTAAAGCCGGGGAGGGACAAAATCGTCTATGACAACTCCGTCACTCCGATGGCAACATATCTCTTTTTCCTCGGCGTGGGGACTTATGCGACTTTTACCAGGGAATTTGAGTACCCGGATGGGGAGACTTTCATGCTGGAACTGCTTGTGCCGCCCGGCTCAAACGCAGAAGCTGCCGAAAAAGCGCTTGACATCCTGCATGATTCGGCCATGTGGGTCTATCTCTTTACAGGGGCCGAGCAGTTTGATGAAGATAAGCTGCCTGTCAGGAAGGAACTCTGGGAGCTTGTCCGCAAGCGAGAGAAAATAAAACTTGATGCAAAGTCCGAATCCCCCCTGGAAGAAGAACTCCAGGCGGTCAGGGACGAGCTTGCAAAACTCAACGGGGCCATCACTCCGGGGTACAAATACACGGGAACTGTCTACAGGGAAATCGGGATGCAGAACTCGGACTTCGGGGGCATGGAAAACGTCGGGAACACCACGATTACCACAAACCGTATAATGCCTACCCAGCAGATCACTGACCCGGCTTTCGAGTACATGATAAGGGTCAAGGTGCACGAATATTACCACAACCAGAACGGGTCCGAGGTTACGGGAAAAAGCCCCTTTGAGATCTGGCTGAACGAAGCTGTGACCGTGCATGTGGAAGAGCAGTACCACGCCTTCCTCTTCGGAGAGGATTACCAGAGGATCGGCAGGCTGCTTGACCTGTTTGCCCCGGCATCGGGGACTTTTGCCCTGGACTCGGGAGCTGCGTCCATGCCCATAATCCCTGACGGCTTCAATGACCCAAATGACCTGATCACTGCCGTTACGTATGTAAAATCCCCCGAATACGTGCGCATGGTCGAGACCCTCATAGGCAAGGACACTTTTGTCCGGGGCCTGGACCGCTACTTCAAAAAGTTCAGTCACTCAAACGCGGCCACGCAGGACTGGATCGAAGTCATGGAAGAAGAAAGCGGGCAGCCTTTAAAGGAAATGGCCGAAACCTGGCTGAAGCAGACCAGGTTCCCTGTAGTCGAGGTCTCAGCCGAATATGACATGCCTTCCCGGAAGTTCACTTTCTTCCTAAAACAGCAGGTCCCTGCCGGAGGAAAGCCCTGGGAGTTCCCCTTCAAGGCAGCCCTGGTGGACGAAAACGGAAATGACCTTGCCGAAGTCCTGGAACGAATAAGTGGGGAAACTGCAGAAATTACGGTTGAAAACGTGGACATGCCTTCTTTCCTTTCCCTGAACAGGGAGTCTTCCTTCTATGGAAAACTTGTTTACAGGGCAAGCCAGGAAGAGCTCCTGCTGCAGGTCCGGAAGGACAGCGACATCACAGGCAGGTTTACCGCCTTCTATACCCTTGTGGACCGGGAAAAGCTGAGGCTTCTTAAAGTTCCGGGTGCAGCCCCCTCTGAAGACTTTATAGAACTCTACTACAGGCTCTTTAATGACCGGCAGCTTCTCGAAAGGGCAGGAGGACAGTTCCTGGCCATTTTTGAGTCCGTAGAAGACGAGGAGTTTGCCCACCACTATCAGGCACTTTTTGACGTAAAGAAAACACTTCTGCAAGCGGTTGCCTGGAAATACAGGAACTCCCTTATTTCTTCCTACCACTTCTTTGAGAATACTTCGGTTGCACGGGATGCTTCTCTTGAAGAAACAGCAAGGGTGATCAAGGGCAGGCAGGCTAAAAATGTCTGTCTCGGAGTCCTTGCAACCCTCGATACCCCTGACATCCATGCCCTGATAAAACAGCAGTTTGAGACCGCAGCCTGTGCAACAGACCGATTGAGCGCATTTGCCGCGTACCTTAACAGTTCGGCTCCGGACAAGATTGAAGTCCTCAGGGCCTTTGAAGCGGAATCAAAGCAGAACCTTGTTGCCTGGGAAACCTTCCTTGCAGTAATAGGAAATAACAGCAGTATTGATGCAGTCGAACTGGTCAGGGAAATGGAAAGGTCACCTGCCTTCAGGATCGAACAGACAAACGACCAGCGTGCCCTTTACGGAAGCTTTGCCCGCAACCGCAAAAAGTCCCTCCAGACCGAAGAAGGCAGGGCTCTCTTTGCAGAAATCCTGAAAAAGCTGGCTTCTGTAAACGAATTCAGCACCGTCAATATGCTCAACGCCTTTGCAAACATAGACCAGATGGAATCAAAGTATCATATCCCACTGGTAAAGATCCTGGCAGACCTCCTTGGAGAACTCGACTCCCAGAAATTCCCAAGCGTCTATAACAGGATCCGAAAACTCCTTCTTGGAGCCCCGAAAGCTGTCAAAACATACGGCATAGAGCATGGAGAAATTAAGGCTCTGCATTCGGAAAAACCCCTCGCTTAAGTCCTGATAAGATTATCCGGCCCGGAAGGAGCCAAAAATATTTTTTTCCTTCCGGATACTGCTTTTTTGCACCTATTCATTGAGTTTCAGCCTATTTTTCTTATAACTTTTCTGAAATCGTATTTGAAGGACAGATGCAGGAAGAATATTTATCCGGGGGAAAGGAAATGTTATAAACGTTATTTGGGAGTTTTTTGTCGGATTTCAATATCCGGCTTTTAAGGGGTGGTAAAAGGACATTTGAATATTTTGAAGGTTTGTTTCTGGACGCATTCTCTGCTCTGTTCAATATTGTGGGCTCTCTTCTTATTATCTACGGCGGGCTCAGGGCAATTTCAGAGATTATCCTGCTTGAAGTTTTGAAGAAACCTTATAGCTACCAGCAGGTAAGAAAAGAGCTGACAAACAAAATTGTCTTCGGGCTTGAGTTTTTCATTGCCGCAGACATCCTGGAAACCGTAAGGAACCCCTCGCAGGAAGAACTGCTTCTGCTGGGTACGGTTGTGTTGATAAGGACGGTCCTTGGCTATTTCCTCAGCAAGGAAGTTTCGGAATACCGGCTGGATTGAAACAGAGTTGAAAAACCCGATCCTGCAAGATGCCTGAACTTCCTTCATCTTTTAACACCCCTAACTTTCTCTGTCTTTTCGGTCCCGAATTCTTCCTAAAAAATCAAATATAAATATAAATATAAATATAAATATAAATA
>NZ_JJOV01000065.1:0-38832 GCF_000979385.1 Methanosarcina sp. 2.H.A.1B.4 | reverse complement strand
ATCAGATAAATCACTAGGATAAGGAAGTCTTTCAGTCTGTTCTGACATTGACGAACAATCTTGGTACAGGTATTATTTAATTTTAAGACAGCCTCTCAGACAATTCTATTTCTTCAAGTGAATTCTACGGGCTTTTTGTCTGCCCGAGAAGCGATAAAAACCTTGTTTTCAACAACTATTTCAATAATACTCTCAACGCAGAGGCTAACAACGGAACAGCAAATGCTTACAATAAGCCAAAGACCGCAGGCACAAATATTGCAGGCGGACCCTACATAGGAGGAAACTTCTGGGCAATGCCTAACGGGACAGGTTTTTCAGAAACAGCATCTGACCTCGACGGAAACGGTATTGCTGATGAGAGGTACAGGCTTGAAAACAGCCATTACATTGATTACCTGCCTCTTGTGGCTTTCAAACCACCAGAACTGGTTCTTCCCGTAGCAAACCTCAGCACCAATATCTCGGAGGGACATGCTCCGCTTTCAGTCCAGTTTACCGACCTTTCGGAAAATGCAGCCTCAAGAAGCTGGGACTTTGAAAACGACGGAATCATTGACTCATCAGATGAGACCCCGATTCATACATACTCAGTCCCCGGTACCTGTACAGTTAATTTGACTGCATCCAATGAGAACGGTAAGGATTCAAAACTTATTACAATAACTGTAAAGGACGAGAATGTAAAAGATATACAGCCGGAATCCGAAACTGGCACGCCCGGAGAAGACTATGTGGATACTAGAGGGTCACAGGCTGAGCAGAGTTCCGGGCAGGAAGGAATCAGTAGCATACCTGGCTTTGAAATAATTTATGGAGTCTTCGGTCTGCTTGTCATATTCCTGTATAGGGGAACTGGAAAGTGACCCATCAGCCAGAGAGAATCAATTTAATACGGAGGAACCTTCACACGAAGGAATATTAACAAATAGAGGTATTTTTCATACGGAGGGACTTTTATAAAGCCCTGGGAAGCCTTTGAAATATATACAGAAGAATACGATGCCTGGTACGATAAATATAAACCTGCATATGAATCCGAGCTTCTTGCCCTCAAATCCTTCCTCCCCGAAAACCTGGAAAAATTGAAGGTTCTGGAAATCGGGGTAGGTACGGGCAGGTTTGCCTGGCCTATGGGGGTCGGATACGGGCTCGATTCTTCCAGGCCAATGACAACTTTTGCAAAAAAAAGAGGCATTGAAGTGGTCCAGGGGGTCGCCGAGTCCCTGCCCTTCAAAGGACAGGCTTTTGATCTTGTGCTGATTGTTACCGCACTTGCTTTTTTCAACGATCCGGTACAGGGGCTCAGGGAAGCTGCCCGGGTCCTGAAGCCCGGTGGGCAGCTTGTAACAGGAATCCTTGATAGGGACAGTTTGCCGGGGCAGTATTACAACTTGAAAAAAAAGGAAAGCAGATTTTCTTCCGAAGCCCGGTTTCTTTCGGCGGTGGAGGTGAAGGAGTGGCTGAAGGATCTGGGGTATGAAAACATAGAAACCTGCCAGGCGCTCTTTAATAAGCCAGAGGAGATTAAGGAGATCGAAGCGGTAAAGCAGGGGACTGGAGAAGGGCTTTTAGCTGTGATTTCAGCCTGGAAACCGTTTCATCATAAATTTGGTTAAGGTCCGGATACAGGTGAATTACCCCTTCATACCCCGGTTTTTCGGGATTATCTCAGGTTTTATATCTTGCCAGCCCAATATTAATAAGGGATTTCGGGCAGATAATAGGATGGGAGGCCTGACAGGGAAGAGGTTGTGTTTTTTTTCCAGTGTAGATACATGCTTTATGAAACCGGTCCGGGGGAAAAGATATTAGATCAGGCACAAGAGCAGGCAGGAAAAAGAAGTTTTCAGGTGAAGGGACGGAAGCTCTTTACAGGGAGCACGCAGGAAAACCTGTGATTGAACTTGAACTCAAAAGCTTTCTTCAGCTCTTTGATTCTTTTGACCCTGCCCCGTTTCACGAAAAAGAGCTTAATCTGGATGCAGAAGAATACCTCTATAATGCTGTAGACGAATTTCCCCTGAGAAAGCCCCTTGAAATCATGATATACCTTCCTTCTTCCGTGGTCGGTGCAGAAATAGAAACCGATCTTAAAGAAGCTATAAAAAATCATTTTTCTTACAAAAAACTCCTTACCGAAATCGAACTGAAAAGGTTGCTTTATCAGGGGCGAAGAAATCTTGTAATAGCCCTTACCTTCCTTTTTCTCTGCCTGCTCGTGATCCGGCTGCTTTCGGCTTTTGAAGAAAGCCTGGTGAACACTCTTTTCTCTGAGGGGCTCCTTATCATCGGTTGGGTTGCAATGTGGGAGCCGGTACATACTTTCCTCTACGGCTGGTGGCCGATTGTCCACAGGCGTAACATTTACGAAAAAATCCTGAATATGGATGTCTACATTGGGAAAAGGTCTCCAGCAGGGGAGAGATCTCAAGGGTATCGTTTTACGCCAAAATAAGCTCCCTGAATGACTTAATGAAAGGTCTTCTCTCAGAGATATCGGTTTTTCAGGAATTCGGGGCTTCCATGAAATTAATGTTTTTTGTTAGGCTCTTTCAGGCAGCAGGACGTGAGGATTTAACTTCGATTGATGATGGTTGAAATGCGGTAAATAAATCGGACTTACGCACTTGAAGTACAAAATCAAATCTAATAGGCGTTGTGGTTATATTTACTATTTAAACAGTTAAAGGTTTAATGCTATTGATTTTCAGTTCAACTACGTAAGCCCTAATAAAATAATGGTAAACGAACTGATAGTAATCTAGGTGATAGTAATCTAGGTGATAGTAAGCGAAATATACGATAAACCCCTAGAATTCTAAGGGGAGTATATGAGGCGCAGGCGGAGGATGAAATCCTTAAAGAAGACTCTAAAAAGTTGGCAGTTTCTGGTTTTTGCATCCGTATCTCTTGTTCCGCACCTCCTTTACACGGCAGGTGCTGACTTTGCAGGCATGTATTCCGTTTACCCATCTTTTCCTGCGGGGATGGGCTTTTTTGCGCTTGCGCAGCTTTATCTTGTTTTTTCCTTCTTCGGGTGGACTTCTCCTCTTGCCTACCTCTCAGCTATCTTCTTTTCCCTGCTCTGGACCAGAGTTTTGCAGTGGGTTGAGAGTATTGACAAATTTGCAGTGGTAATTTTCTATATCTTAGTCTTTTTATCTGTGTGCTGGGGGCTTCTTATGGAGTTCATGCCTCCTGAATGAAATTATTTTTATTGGTACCTGAATGGAAATTCACTGGATGTTTAGATATGAAGTGGGATTGAATAAATGAAATTAAATTAAATGGAACTGGATTAAAAGGGGATTAAACGGGAATTGAAATTAGGGGGGAAATATGCCGGCACTGAGTGAAAGACAGGCAAAGGCTGCCGAGAGGTTAAAGGAAGTTGACCCTGAATGTGAAATTTTCTGGGATTCCCGGATGAAAATTCCGAAATTCATTAAAGGGACACTTTCAAGGCCTTCAGCCGAAAGTCCGGACAGGATAGCAAGAAAGTTTCTGGACGAAATCCGGGAGTTTCTGGAAATGCAGGCAGGGCTTGAAGAAGTCCTGGAGCTGTCTGCTTCGGAGACTGATTTCAGCGGCTTTCACCATGTGATTTTCCTCCAGCACATAAAAGGCATCCCTGTTTTTGAGGGATCTGTTCAGGTCCACATAAATCCGGCGGGAGAGATTCTCGCGTACAAGGATTTCCGGGTGACAGAGGTGCCTGTTTCCCTTGAGCCTGAAATCAAAAGAGAAGAAGCTATTGATATTGTCCTCAAGGATATAGGCCCTGAAAACGTTGTTACGGTTCCTCGCTCGAGGCTGATGCTTTTTCGGGACAGTGGAAAACAGCTTCACCTGAAAAAGTTTCATCTGGTCTGGCAGATTGAGTCCATCTTTGCCGAAGGTTTTGCAGGGACTTTCTATTTCATTGATGCCCATACCGGCGAGCAGCTTTACAAATTTTCCCAGATACGGTCCGCCCTTTTTCGAAAGACCTACACTGCGAAAAACGAGGCATTCCTGCCCGGAAACCTGCTGCCCGAAGATAAAATGGCTGCGGATGAGGTAGCTCGTGCAGCTCATGAAAATATGGGCATAGTGTACGATTATTTCAAAAACAACTTCGGAAGGGACAGCTATGATAACAGGGGCTCTCCTCTTGTCTCCACAGTTCACTTTCAGCGGAATTACAACAATTCTTTCTGGAGCGACTACCACAAACAGCTTGTTTTCGGGGACGGGGACGGGTTTCGCTGGAAACCCATGGCGTTTGCGCTTGATATTGTGGCTCATGAGCTGACACATGCCGTTGCCGGCCAGACTGCCCGGTTTGTGTACAGTGAAGAGGCAGGAGCTCTTGATGAGTCCTTTGCAGATGTTTTTGCAACTTTTATCTCAAACGGAGAAAAGATAACGAACTGGGAAATCGGGGAAGGAGTTTACACCCCTTTCCATGCAGGAGACGCCTTGAGGGATGTTTCCGATCCCACAAGGTTCGGGCAGCCTGACCACATTGACAATTACATGCGGCTTGCTCCCGGAGAGATCCCTGATCTTCACAGGAATCAGGCCGGGTATATTCATTACAACAGTGGAATCCCTAACAAGGCTGCTTACCTGACCATTGAGGGCGGGACACACTACGGGATAAAAATCAAAGGAATTTCCAGGGCGAAAGCCGAAAAGATCTATTACCTCGCCCTTACCGCATACCTGTGCAGTGCGACCCTTAGCAGGTGGACGTTCCGGGAAGCCAGGTATGCCCTCTTGAACGCCTGCCGCCAGCGGTATGGCGAAAAAGGGTCCGAGTACGCTGCAATCAAAAATGCCTGGGCTGCAGTTGGTCTTGGAAAGCCTGCAGAAGACATGATGGACCGTTTTCTTGTTGAAAAGGAGGTTTTTCCCGGGGTCCCTATCCCGGATTTGAGCCCTGAAGGAGTCCTGAGTTCCATTTCTGTTCCGGAAGACGGGCTTATAAAAGACATCCGGGTCAGTGTAAATATCGAACACTCCTATCTCAGGGATCTCAGGATTACGCTGTTTACACCTGCGGAAAAACACATCGTCTTGCATGACCGGCTTGCCCGGAAAGACAGGAGTCTTGTCAGGACTTATAACTCCGGTTCGGTTCCTGGCCTCAGGGATTGCATAGGAGAACGTGTCTGGGGGAAATGGACTCTTATGGTTGCAGATCTTTCAAAGGAAAATAGAGGTTTTTTCCACAGCTGGGGAATTAAATTTCTGGTGCAGAAGGTAGAAAAGGAAGAACTTAAAAGGGAGATTTTTCCCTTCCTCAAAGTTCCAGATAATGACCCGGAAGGTATCGAAAGTCTCATTGAGATAGAAAGAAGGGGAAAAATAGTAAACATCGGTGTGTCTCTGGAAATTACCCATCCTTCAATAGTAGAGCTGAAAGCCGTACTTGTCATGCCTTCCGGGGAGAAACTGGTACTGCATAACAGAGCCGGAAACGGCAGAAAATATCTCAAAAAAACGTTCAGTACCGAATCTGATGAAAACCTCCTGCCTGCTGTGAATAAAGAGATGAAAGGAGTCTGGACCCTGAAGGTCGCAGACCAGGTCGAAGGAAATGAAGGCAGCCTTGACAGCTGGGGGCTGTGCATTATATACGAGAGTGACCCGGAGTTCCTTTAAAGGTTATCCCGATGGATATCGGGATTTATTCTTATTCAAAAACTTTAATATTATTCAAAAACTTTTAATATTATTCAAAAACTTTACTCTTATTCAAAAACTTTAGTATTTTTCTCTGACCATCCGGGCTGGTTTATGGCAAGCAATTTGAGGGTAGTGTTTCCGGTGTTGTATGTAGTTTGAATAGCGCCTGCCGGGATGTATATGAGCTGATCCTTACACAATTCGACCGGGATTCCGTCAATATAGAGGATACCTTCCCCTTCAAGGATATAGTGAACTTCCGGATTTTTCATCAGGTGGGGAGCGATATGTTCTCCCGGCTCGATAACCGAATGAGCTATGCTGTAGTTCAGGTCAAGGTTTCTATTAATATTTCCGGGGTTCAGCAGTTCCACGACACGGATATTTCCAGGCTCTTCTAGATACGTGCATTCGCTAAGGTTCCTGCAAAGGATATAGTCATCCGCATAGAAGCTTGAACCAACTATGTAAGATCTTCCTTCAAAGGTAGCCTTTTTAACGAAGGTGAACCTGCGGGAAGGCTCGGAACTTCCTGGTTTCTGCCAGCTGTGATCTATCCAGCCTTCACCATTTTCGCTCAGGGCTGTCTCTATGAAGAGCTCCCCTATGGGCTTGCCGTCTGCGTCCAGAAGCCTTCCCATGTCCTCTCCTTTACTCCCCCTGTCCGGAGGACAGACTAACTGAGTCCCATTTATTGTCCATACAAAAATATAGAAGTCATGATTGTACCAGGGCGAATCTTCTTCTCTGAATGCAGGAAAGAGCTTTTCTCCCTGTCCCTCAATAAGTCTGACTGTAGCCCTTACTTTATTTTCGATGTTTCTCCTTTCAGCTGCCATTTTACTCTCCCCTTTTGCAAGAATAAGAGAGTCTGGCGGCGCAGGTCCCAGGACAGCCTGTTCTCCTGTTGTGTTTTCTCTTGTAGCCAGAGCTTTTCCGTTTACTCCTGAGGGAGATTCGCCTACGGCTTTATCTTCGAGTTCTTCCGCAATTACTGCCGGTTCGTCCTGAGTCCCACAGGTAAGGATGCCCAAAAAAAGTGCAACTGCAAGCATTCCACATATAATCCGTATTAAATCCATACGACTTCCTTATTTATTTCACTTCTAATTCAACGCTCTTGAAACTGTCTTCAGGATATGCTTAAATATATACTTATAATAATTATCAGAAGTATTATTTTATTTTTTTCACTCAGTTTATGCAGGAAGCTGTTTAAAGAAGCTTTTATTTACTGAAACTCCGGATAATTTCATAGTAAATCAGATGATTACATGGCTTTATGACTTCTGAATCAATGATTTCTTTACGGCTTTATGACTTCTGAATCAATGATTTCTTTACGGCTCTATGACCTTATGTTCAATCCTGAATAACTTTATATCGATATGATCTGAAAAATCCAGCTGAAAAGGTAAAAAAGAGTAGAGATGGAATTAAAGAGGTAAAAATAAAGAGGTAAAAATGCCGGAACATTATAACCTTATTTCCTGGAACGTGAACGGCCTCCGGGCTGCAATGAAAAAGGGCTTTCTGGATTTGCTGATGGAGCAGAAATTCGACGTAATCTGCATCCAGGAAACAAAAGCCTCTCTGGAAAAGCTCCCTCGAGAAGTAAAAAACATTCCCGGTTACTATAATTATTTTGTTTCCGCGGAACGAAGCGGTTACAGTGGGGTCGGGACGTTTTCAAAGGAAAAACCCCTGAACACCGAAACCGGAATGGGAATTGAGGAGTTTGATAGGGAAGGCCGTTTTCTCAGAGTTGATTATGATAATTTCACCCTGATGAACATCTATTTCCCAAACGGCAAAGCCTCCCAGGAACGCCTGGAATACAAAATGGCCTTTTACGACGCCTTTTTTGATTACGCAAATGCCCTTAAAGCCGAAGGCAAAAAGCTTGTCATCTGCGGGGACGTCAATACAGCCCATAGAGAAATCGACCTTGCCCGCCCCAGAGAAAACGAGACTATTTCTGGCTTCCTCCCCGAAGAAAGAGCCTGGATGGATAAATTCCTTGAAGCCGGATATCTTGATACCTTCCGCATGTTCAACAGCGAAGGTAGAAACTATTCCTGGTGGTCAATGAGGACCCGGGCCCGTGAAAGAAACGTTGGCTGGCGCCTGGATTATTTTTTCGTCAGCGAAAACCTCAGGGAAAATGTAAAGGCTGCCCCGATTTACCCTGAAATCACAGGTTCGGATCACTGTCCTGTGGGGCTTGAACTCGAATTCCAGGTTTGACTTCTTTCAGTCGAACACTTTCTTTGCTCTTTTTTCTCTAATCCTTTTCTTGAATCCTTTTCTTGAATCCTTTTCTTGAATCCTTTTCTTGAATCCTTTTCTTGAATCCTTTTCTTGAATCCTTATCTTGAATCCTTTTCTCTAATCTTTTTCTCTAATTCTTTTCTCTAATCTTTTTTAGTGTGCCAAAGCAGGCTGAAATTGTGTGGCCAGGTTGCTCGCCCAGTCGCGAATAGCTATCCAATCTCGCGCGTCGCTCGCCGGCATATTGCGTAAAGGGCTTGCCGGCAGCTTGGCAATTAAGTTGTCAGGAAAACGCAGCTTCTCCGGGTCGAACTTGCCGCCAAATATTTCTATAGCGATAGGTCTAAGCCATGGGAACTTTTCAAGCTCCTTATCGAGCTGGGCACGTACTTCCTTCCACTCCTCTTCTTCATCATGAAATGGGCCTAATGCAAAAATGGCCACTGGTAGCTTCGTGAGGGTTTCACGATGCCGCAAAAGAAAACTTTTTGCTTCCTTGTGCCAGTGGAGCATGTAGATTGGCGCGCCCAGCACAACCGCAGTGTATTCATTAAGGGTCTTTACTTCTTTCATGGGCTCAAGATCTACCGCAAGACCACTTTCGCGTAATGTAGCCGCAATTGCCTCGGCCACTTCCTGCGTTGAACCATACTTAGAAGCATAAGCCACAAGAACTTTGGTTTGCATCTGAATCAATCCCCCCATTACTTTTTATTGTTGCTCCTATTACTTGTTATCTTTGGAAACAGTTGTGGATAACATCATCATGCCGATTATCATACCTTTATCCCCGGCGGGGCCTGGAGGACAGCAACGCTTGAAATCGGGCCAATAGTACTTAGCTGGGGGGCTTTCTGGGGGAATTGATTACCTTCTTTATTATCGCATTTGTGGTCTTTATCATAGCAAAAAAGTTGTTTAAATCGGAAAAAGTGACCAAAAAGTAACTGGGAAACAGTCATTTTTCTCTTTTCCGGGTAATAAGGCAGACAGCTCTGTTCTTCAAGGCTGACCCCGACTATGGAACCCGGGTGGCTAAGGGCCTCGGACTTGACATAAAAGAAGTTGAACGCCCTGCTAATATGACCAAAGAAGAGCGTGCAAAGGCGACTGAAAAATAAAATCGGTTTTACGATGAGATCACCCGGAAAACACGGAAAAAATCACTTCAAACTCTGCAACCACGGAAAACACGGAAAACATAGAAAGACTGTAATTTTGTAGCTCCTTTTTTCCTTTTTTCCTTTTTCCCGTTTTTTTCCGGGCTTTTAAATCACAGTACCGCTAAAAAACAAGTTTCCGATCGTTGTTTTTTTATACCTTTAATTACATAATTATTATTGGTCCATAGGGTCAGTCCCTGATGTATGAAGAAGACGTACAAAGAAGACACGTAACTTAAATAAGTAGTAACTTGACTAAGGTAACTTAAGTGAGTAATGACTTAAATAAGTAATAAATTAACTGAGTACAGAACTAAATTACATAAAATTGGACCAGACCTTATGGATCACTTTAAAAGATTCTAAAAGGCTTTTCTAGTAAATTAATTCCTTATTAACTCTTTCTCATTTTAAATCCCAATTCTTCCATATCCCAATTCTTCCATATCCCTATTTCATGCCTGTTTTAGTCCCGATGCTGCCGATTATTTCCAGCTTTAAAAATCCCGTGCTCTCACCTGCCATTGGCATCTTAAAAAACGCTCTGAATTTTCGTGCCTGTCCGGAAATGGCTTCTTGTAGATGGGAAATGATGAAAGGATAAGATGTTCATTTATGCCGAGTGCCTTTTACCTGAGAGGTCAGGAAGTTTACTGTTTTTGCCGGGAACTTCTGGAAGAGACGCTTAATTCTAATACTCTGAGTTCCAAGATCCCTTCATGTCCAGGCGGTTTATAGATTTAACAGTTCGGGAATTGATGAACGCCACCTCTTTTTTTGAAAAGGGGAAGTATGAAAAGACCCTTGAGAAGCTTAATATGGCTGAAAAGCTGGCTGAAAAGGCAAAAAGTCCGGATCTTTTGTGCTGTGTCCTGCTGCATAAAGGAGAGGTTATGGATGCCACGGATAAGCCATATGAAGCGCTGGCGCTGTATGAAAAAGCTCTGGAGATTTCGTCACGCCTTTTTTTAAATGAGTCCCGGGATGCTTCCTCTCAGAAATCTCTTTATAATTCCATTGGTCTCATTGGAAATACTCTTAAAGAAATAGATAGTGTTTCGGAAGCAGAGGAGTCTTATGAACGCACGAATAAATATTTTGATGGGATATTTGATGTATATGAAAAGCTGATTGCGGAGCAGCCTGAAAATCCTGAGTATTTGTTGAATTATTTAAAAACACTGGTGAGTTTCAGGGGCTATTTTTTAATTGTCGGTCAATCTGAAAAGCGAATTCCGCTTGTCAACAGTACCCTGAAAACTTTCAAGAAACTATTAAATATCCAGCCTGAAAATCCGGAAATTTTAGAGCGGTTGGATTCATTTGTGAAGAAGCTTGGAGAAGAGTTTCTGGAAGATGAGCTTTTTGAAGAAGCGAAAAAGATCTACGAACAGCTACAGGGAATTTACAGAAACCTTCTTGAAAAAGATCCTGATAACGAGCTTGCACTTCATTATCTTATTTTCTCCTATGGGTATTTTGGAGAACTCTATTCAAGACAGGGGTACCTTGAAAAAATGGATGAAACTTACCAGCAGGCCATTTCAATAGTAGAAGACAACTTACGTAAAAATCCTGAAGACACTGCATTTCTTGTAAACAGGGGTAAAATTTACGAAGAACTTGGACTCCATTATTCCGAGGCAGAAGATCCCGAAAAAGCAAATTATTACTATGAAAAGGTGCTCAAAAACTTTGAAAATATGAATGGGAAATTCCCGGATAACCTGGATTATCAATTTGAACTTGCAAAAACTTTTGAAAATCTTGGGAAGCTTTTTGCAAAAATAAATCGTGTGGAGAACGCAAAAAAATGCTATATGCATAAAATTGAAATCTATGAGCCCCTCTTCGAAAAAGATCCGGAGGACGAGGACCTCAAACTGGATATTATCGACACCTTAATGCAGGTCGGGAGTCTCTATGCCGGTGCAGAGGACCTGGAAACGGCAAAACAATACTATGAGAAGGCAATTGAAGGATACGAAATGCTGCTTTCCGGAGACCCGGGGGAAACCGAGTTTGAGATGGGTATTGCAGACGTTCTCAATAATCTTGGGGACCTGTATGCGAAAGTGGGGCCTGAAGATATAGTACCTGAAGATATGGTGCCTGAAGATGCAGAACTCGAAACTGCGCGGGAGTACTACGAAAAAGCCCTCAACCTAAATGAAAAAGCATCTGGACTGTATCCTGATGATGAAACCTGTCGAGAAGCCCTCGTCGGGACACTGGGCAACCTTGGAGATTCATTTGCAGTCCAGGAAAGGTACGGAGATGCAATCCCATTTTACCGGCGCATTGTTAAAATCAAGGAGCAGGTAGTCAGGGATAAGCCCGGGACCTGGCTGGATATAAAGGCCCTTACAAATTTCCTGTATCAGCTGGGGTCCTTTTATGGGGAGGTAGGAGAAACGGAACTGGAGAGAGAACAATATTCAAAAGCCACGGAACTTTACTCCAGAGTATTGCACGATGAAAACCTCCAGCTTCCCGTACGAAAAATATTGGCTGTTGATGTCCAGTTCCGTGGGGTAGACTTTCTCAGTTCCAAAAAATATGATGCTGCAGAAGAGTCTCTGGACCTTGTCCTCGAATTCTTTGAAAGCCTGTATGAAAAAGATCCGGAAGACCCGGAAAACTATCATTTCATCTGCGAAGCTCTCTACCAGAGTGGAAATCTGCAACAAGCCCTGGAAAATTTTGAGGAAGCGGCTAAAATCTTTGATTCTCTGCTTCCTATTGTGGAAAAACTTCTCGAATCAGACCCCGAAAATCCTGATACCCGGGAAAAAGCAGGAATCAATTATTCCGATGCCGGGAAAGTGTATTCTCTTATCGGGGAATATGAAAAATCAAAACAGGCTTTTGGAAAAGCCCTGGTTATAAATGCAGCTCTCCTTGAGGAAGAGCCGGATAACCCCCTGTATAAGATAAACCAGGCGAAAACATTTGAATATTATGCAAAATTGCTCTCTAAACTGGGCAGGAATGAGGAAGCAGAGGATTACACCGCAAAATCAAAAGAAATATACAGGAAACTGGCTGAAGAGGATGCCGACGAAGAGGACACTGATGAAGGGGACACTGACGAATAAAAAATGAAATTCCAAATCTCATTTTTTATTTTTTGGCTGTCCGGGCCCGCTTCGTGAACGTTCCCGGAAATGGTCATATTTATCATCACTAAAAAGGTGTGAAAAGAAGAGAAAGTGATCAAAAAGTAACTGGAACCAATTTGACGGCTTATATATCCTCAAAAACCATGTGGTCCTGTTAACAATGCATAAAACTTTCCGAGAGTTTAATGGCAAAATCTACATGCTCGACGAGCTGAGCTATTTCGGACTTGAAAAATCCGATGCCGAGAAAAGAAAAGCTATATTGAAAAAGAGTGGGTTCGGAATAAGATGCATAAAAAAGGCAAATGGCAAGTACGTAGTATACCGTGAATACTCAGGTGACATAAATAAAGAAGACGGTTCTTCGTTTTTCCGAGTAAGCTGAAATTGATTGCTTAGTTATAAAATAATGAAGGGGGTTTGGGACCAGCTCTTGAATTATCCCACACTCTCACCGGTCGCAGGCGACCGGCCTTTTGAAAAAGAGCCTTGAAAAAGAGCCTTGAAAAAGAGCCTTAAAAAAGAGCCTTAAAAAAGAGCCTTGAAGTCTGAATAACGAGTTTTTAAACCTTGAAGCTCTCAATCTTTCTGTGAAATCGTATTTTTATGAGACCAGTTCCCCTGTGAAGGCTTTCTGCATAAGGGCGTTTATTTTTTACTTTTTTCTGGTGGGAATCTCATGTGAGGATTTCGTTTTAAGTAAACATGGATTGAAAAGTCAGTTAGTTATATTCCAGTTCCATTTTTCCCATTTATGATTTCTGATCCTCTGGATCTCTTTTACGAAAAAAGCAATTTTGTCGCCCACATCAACATTCACAAAATTCAGTGTTCTAATAAATCCATCACCGGGCATTCCGTGTTTATTTATAACAAGTGTAGCCAGGAAAGGTTCGCCTTTCAGTTTGTTGTATACAACTATAAGGTTTAATACATCTGTAAGTTGCTGCAAATTTTTTGGGTTATGCTCAAGCCCACATATTTCTTCCATTTCTTTGTATCTTATTGTATTTTTCGAGCTGTTTGCGATGGTAATAAGGTAATTGTAGACATTTTCTGCATTCAGTTCTATCAAATTTTATCACCTATGAGATTCAGTTTTCTCAAAACTTCATTTTTATGAGCCCAGTTCCCTTGTGAAGCTTTCTGCATGAAGGTGTTGAATAAGGTGTTGATTTCAAGGGAGGATTGTTTTTGAGATTTCTATATTTGCATCCTTACTGGTTTTTTCTTTTGTTCTTAGTTTGTGGTTGCTTTGTGGCTCTTTCTCTTGTTCTTCTTCTCTTTTGTATTTTTTGGGAAGGCCGCTCTCCTGCGTCGAGCGTGACAAAAACGGTTCGATACAGCGAATAAAGTTGTACGGGTCAGAAACGGTTCGATACAGCGAATAAGGTTGTAAGGGTCAGAATTCAAAAGTCAGGATTTCGAGCCAGTCGTTTTATGATTCAGTTCCTTAAAACTTCGTTTTAATGAGACCAGTTCCCCTTTGAAGGTTTTCTGCGTGAGGGCATCTATTTTTTACTTTTTTCGGGTGTGAGTCTCATGTGATCACCTGTTTTTAACTTGTTTTGAGCGTTAGTTTCGGGCATTGGATTTTAAATGTTGTGCTTTATTGTGGATGTTAGGTAGCAGTACTGCTAAAAAATAAGATTACAGTCGTTGCTTTTTTATACTATTACTTACATATATACAATTGGTCCATAGGGTCAGTCCCTGATGTATGAAGAAGACGTACAAAGAAGATATGTGGCTTAAATAAGTAGTGACTTGATTAAGTAACTTAAATGGGTAATAACTTAAATAAGTAGTAACTTGAATAAGTAATAACTTGACTAAGTAACTTAAATGAGTAATAACTTAAATAAGTAATAACTTGACTAAGTAACTTAAATGAGTAATAACTTAAATAAGTAGTAAATTAACTGAGTACAGAACTAAATTACATAAAATTGGACCAGACCTTATGGATCACTTTAAAAGATTCTAAAAGGCTTTTTTAATAAATTAATTTCTTATTTTAACTCAATTTTGGTTTTGGATTCTAATTCTCCCAGGTTCCGATTTCATGCTTGTTTTGGCCCACAGATGCTATCAGTTATTTCCAGTTTTTAGAACCCCGCACTCTCGCCGGTCATAGGCGACCGGCCTTTCAAAAAAAGCCATGAAAAAGAGCCTTGAAGCCTGAATGAAGAGTTTTTAAGCCTTTCAGGTTTATTTGGTAGCTGCTTTGTGGCTCTTTCTTTTTCTCTTTTCTTCTTCTTTTTTGTCTGAAAGCCGCTCTCCTGCGTCGAGCGTGACAAGAAAGAAACTGGATGACGAATGACGTTGCACAGGTCAGAGATATTATAATTTAGTTTTCTTGAGTGAAGCTCACTGCTATAACTTATAATTTAGCCCTCTTGAGCGCAGTGAAAAGGACTGTAGGCTCCCGAGGCGCAATTCGGGAAGTGAAACTCGGGTGTGCGGCTAGTAAATAAAAATATCAGACGATGTTCAATGAATCCAGGCCCACTTTAATAAAAGTCAATCCGAATATAATCTGTGCAATTCCCAGAACACGGATGATAGAAAAGTAATATTTACTGTTAATAAAAGATTTTGATTTCTCTACAATTAAGGCGACGATCACTTTTGATCCTACAAGCAGGCTGTAGAAACCAGCTATGAATAAGATTGTAGCCCAGATATGGGTGTTTAAACTCTTCAAAATTATTGGCCCGCCTATGGAGATCCAGAATATATACGGGTGCGGGTTCCCGAAGTTGACAATAACTCCTTTTTTAAGGGCATCTTTCTTTTCTAAATCTAATTCAATGCTGTCCTTTTTGATTTTCAGCGATTCGATTCCTGAATGAATCAGATATGATGCCCCAAAAAGAGCAATGATTCCGATAATTGAATTATAACCTGTCAAATGTGAGAGAACAAACAGTACGGATAAAATTATTGGCAGGTCTGTAATCAAAGGGGATATTGCAACCTTTATTCCTTCCCACTTGCCGTGCTGCAGAGTTTCAGAAATAGTTATAGCCAGGAGAGGACCCGGAGACATCCCTGCAGCAAGGCCGAGAAAAGCTCCCAGGGCTAAAAACTCAACAACATCTGACATTCCCGTCACGCCTCGAGCTTCGAAAACAGCAATGCTCCGATCGCACAGACAAGTATGGACAATGCACCTATCACTGCCAGGTCGTTATATATGCCAAAAGTGCTCATCCCGGCAATGGCACCCCTCAGACCGTCAACACCGTAGGTCAGGGGATCGATCCTGCTTATAAAGTAAATTGCTGGGGGCAGGTTTTCCAGGGGGAAGAGGGCGCCGGACAGGAAGAAGATGGGCATGATCAGGAAGTTCATGATCAACTGGAAACCATGCATATCTTTCATTTTTGAGGCTATGGCAAGGCCGAGGCCTGTAAAGAAGATGGCTATCAGGGACATGAAAATTAACCCCAGCCCAAGGCTGGCGAGGCTGGGAATCCTGAACCCCAGCACATAGGTCAGGCTCAGCACGATCAAGCCCTGGATCATGGCTATGGTTGCGCCCCCAAGGGTTTTTCCGACCATGATTTCGGTCCTTGAAATCGGCGCTACAAGGGTCTCTTTAAGAAAACCGAACTGCCTGTCCCAGATGACCTCCAGGCCTGAAAAGATAGCCGTAAAGAGAATTGCCATGGAAACTATTCCCGGGGCAAGGAAATCCATGTAGTTTGCCCCTCCGCTGGCTCTGGTATACATGGGGCCGAACCCGAACCCGAAAGTGATCATGAAGAGGAGCGGCTGTCCGAGAGACCCCAGCAGCCTGGCTTTCGAGCGCCAGTAATGTTTGAGCTGTCTGAGCCAGAGGATGTAGATTACCTCGATCAATGCCTGTTCCTCCTTCCCATGCCTCGAATCATTCTCATTTTATTTGCAGTTTCATTATTCTCATCACGGATATCCCTGCCTGTCAGCTTCAGAAAAGCTTCTTCTAAGGATTCGGTTTCTGTCCGTTTCCTAATTTCTTCAACTGTACCGGATTCTATTATTTTTCCGTGGTCAATGATTGCGATCTGGTCCGCAATCGCCTCGGCTTCTTCCATATAGTGTGTGGTCAAGAAAATCGTCATTTTTCTTTCTTCGTTCAGGTTTTTGATATGGGTCCAGATGGAGTTTCGGGTCTGGGGGTCAAGCCCCACGGTGGGTTCATCAAGGAAAAGAATTTTCGGGTAATGGACAAGCGCTCGGGCAATCTCAAGCCTGCGCTTCATCCCACCTGAAAACTTTTTAACGTAATCTTCCCGCCTGTCCCAGAGCCCGACAATCTCCAGGGCTTTCTGGATTCGTTCTGCTCTTTCTTTTTTAGGCACTTTGTAGACGACTGCGTGGTAGACCATGTTTTCGTAAGCAGTAAGCTCTTCGTCAAGGCTGTGGTCCTGAAAGACTATCCCGAAAGATGCCCGGGCCTTGTCCTGTTCTTTAAGCACATTGAACCCATTGATGCTTATTTCCCCTGACGTGGGCTTCAGGACTGTTGTGAGCATTTTGATGGTCGTTGACTTGCCTGCACCGTTTGGACCCAGAAAAGCAAAGATCGAACCTGTTTCAACATCAAAACTGATGTCTTTTACAGCCGTAAAATCATCGAATTTCTTTGTAAGAGATTTGACTGAGAGTATGTTTTGCATGACAGGACCTGATATGTTTTTTATGGAAAGATTGAGTTAATGAGTTTTCTTTCAAAAAAATCCTGAACTGCGCAGGTTCAGGAGGAATTCCGTGAAATATCTCAGGAAGAAGGTGCGTTTTTAAAATACTGTCTGATTGAGAAAATAGATGGCATTTTTGTAGCCTTCTACGGAAAGCAGGAATATTCTATCTGGAAATTTCTGCAAATAAGATGTGAAAGTCAGCACAAAATGTTTTGTGTGAGTGTTTTACTTAATTATTTGTTTGATTTTATATGGTTTGATTTCTAACCAGAATGGATTGATTGTATTTAAATTATTTGGATCTTTACGAAAGAGAGTTAATAAATGAAATAACAAAATAGGCTTTAGTCAATGAGAATATTCAATGCCATCCGTTACCTTGTTCTTTTCTATAGTGGAGGAAAGAATTTAAATCCTTGAGGAAATGTTTTATGGAGAAAGAAAGAGGTTACCTTTCGTTTCAAATGAATCTCGGCTATAATCTCTTCAGATCGCCGTTATCCGATTTTTTTGATTTATCCGTATTTATCCGTATTTATCTTCATTTAAAGGTGTATTTTATCTCCAGTAATTCACCTATAAGTTCAAAGTTCATTTGACGTGTACTTAAGTAGCAAATCAACTTAATTGTTATTTAGTCTGGACTTAATTCTCATTTAACCTGATTTCACTTAATTGTCATTTAATTGTGGAATAATACTATAATAATCTAAAGATTATAGTAATTTAAAGACTATAATAATTTATCATCTTAATATAATCTATCATCTTAATATCAGGATAGGCGAAATAACATATGAAAAGAAAATGGGAACGGGACTTAGGACTTCAGGGACGAATGCTTTTCACGATGTTTCTTCTGGCAGCAGTTTATCTCTTTTTCCTGGCATTTCTTTCTTACTATGGAACGTCTCAGATTTTCATGGTTTTATTTATCGGGCTTTTCATGGGCATCCAGTACTTCTACTCGGACAAAATGGTGCTCTGGACAACAGGAGCACACATTGTCTCTGAAAGCGAAGAGCCGAAGCTGCATGACATGGTCACCAGGCTGTGTGCAATAGCCGACCTCCCGAAACCACAGGTAGCAATTGTCCAGACCCGGGTTCCAAATGCTTTTGCCACAGGCAGGAGCCCGAGTAAAGCTGTTGTTGCAGTCACGACAGGGATTATGGACAAACTCTCTCCAGCCGAACTTGAGGCCGTGCTTGCCCATGAACTGAGCCACGTCAAGAACAGGGACATGGCTGTCCTGACGATTGCCAGTTTCATCTCAACAGTGGCTTTTTACATTGTCCGCTACAGCCTCTACTTTGGAAATATGGGAGGAGATAGGCGGCGGGATGGCGGAGGCATTATACTTGTCTGGATAGTTTCAATTGCAGTCTGGGTCGTCAGTTTCCTGCTGATCCGTGCCCTTTCCCGCTACAGAGAATTTTCTGCAGACAGGGGGTCGGCAATCATTACCGGCCAGCCTGCAAATCTTGCCTCTGCCCTTATGAAGATAAGCGGGCTAATGGAAAGGGTGCCGAGCGAGGACCTCAGAAAAGTAGAGGGAATGAATGCCTTCTTCATTATCCCCGCAATTTCAGGTTCTTCGTTTATGGATATCTTTTCCACTCATCCGTCTGTGGAAAAAAGGTTAGCCCAGCTTGAAAAGATGCAGAAGGAAATGAGTTAAATAAGGCAGAGCTGAAGAAAAGTTTTTCAAGAGGAGATAGGTTAAAATGGGTTTGCGGGATTTTATGGATGCAGTCATGGGGAGGAGCAGGCTTCCGAAAGCAAAAAGTGACAAACTATTTGCAATCTCTACAGCCAGCATTACTCTGGAGAGCAATATGGGCCTTAAACCTTCAGGGTCAGCGGGGATTTGTTTTAAACCGATAGGAGCTACAGCGTATGAATCCGCCCGCCAGGAGATCGAAGAACTTCTGGAGTACAGCTCAAAGGAGACTGAAACGGAGTTCAGGCTGGAAAAAGATGAGTTCAACTTCCTCTGGGCTATTTTCAAGGACCCTGATTTCGAAGACCTTGTTGCAAACATCCACCTTGTAAGCCAGACCCTTGAAGACCGCGGCTTTGGCGAACAGATCCTCTGTGCCATTTACAGGTTTGACAGCGAGCCTGAAGCCGGGACAACCGGACACGAAGGAAAAGCCGGGCGAAAGACTGGCGGTGGAAAAGCAGTTTACTGGATCTACAATTTTAAACAGGGAACTTACTATCCTTTCATTCCGCTTTCCAGCAGGCAGAGGGACAGTCCCTTTGAATTCAGGCTCAGAACCGCAATGGAAAGGGAAATGCCTGTTGAAAAAAATGTGGAAAAATGGTACCCTCTATGGGGAATTCCTTTTTAAAAACTGCCAGATTTTGATAATTTGCAGACTTGTATAATTTGCAGACTTGTATAATTTGAGTTCAAATTTTCTTTATTTTTGAAGGTCCTATATTGGACTTTTTTCAAATAAAGATTTATATACAAACAATCATTGTTTAAATAGAAAAGGACAGTCAGGTTTCCGATGCTTCTCTTTGGACACCTGGGCATTACGCTCGGGATATTTTTTGGGCTGGGGATTTTTATACCCCGATTAAGGACTATCATAGATCCACGATATCTGGCAATCGGAGCTATTCTGCCCGATTTAATAGACAAGCCGATAGGTGAAGTAATCTTTGCTTCAACTTTTGCAAGCGGACGCATTATATGCCATACCCTTTTGTTCTCTCTTCTTCTCTTTCTGATAGGTTTATATATGTACGAAAAAAGAAGAGATATCAGGGGCCTTTCTCTTACTTCGGGCACTTTTTTTCACCTTTTTGAAGATCAGATGGTGTTAAATCCTCCAACTTTCTTCTGGCCCCTCTTTGGATGGAGTTTTCCCAGAAATTCCATGGATTACATTGGACTTGAACATTTAATGGAAATGTTGGAAAAATCCTTTCATCTTGAATTCTTGCAAAGTCACTCTATTGAAATCCTGGGAGTGGTAATAGGGTTCGTTTTGGCTTTTTATTTGTTGAAAATAGTTATCGTAAGAGAAGAACTGTGATGAACTCGTAAGGGCAGAAGATGAAATCGTAAAAGAAGAACTCTGCTGATACAATAGATCCTCAACCTAAAAAATGTTGGGCTCTCAGATACTTGCTTTCCTGAATCTACTCTGAATTCCGTACTCAGGCACAGAAGAATGTCAAATGCCTCAAATGTGTGCATCTGAGGAAAGCAGCTTATAATGTCAAAATGGTTTTTATAATAAAATATCCGCATATTATGAAGCCTGTTATGTATAATCCGGCTGTTAGAGTATCTGGTTTGTCATTGTTTTTTTTCATCTATTTTCTCCTCTGTTCTTTCTCTATGTGATTTATTCTCCTCTTCAGGATGTTACATTGTACCACTTCTGAACCTATTATACAGATTTTGTACAAAGTTATATCTATACTTTTGAAACGGGCTTTTTGTTTAAGAGCAGCAGGATAACGACTAGCAAAACAACAACAATACCATTGATGATGATTATTTTTCTATTGATGATGATTATTTCTCGCAGAACACTTTCGTTAAATGTCTTTTTCCATACCGAAACATATTCGCTGGAAATGTAATTTTCGGCAGGATATTCTTGAAAAAGCTTATCTAATATCGGTTTTTCTGAGTCATCCGCTGTAAAGATAAAGATTTCATTTGCATATTCCGGATAAGAATAATCATTCGTTTTCTTATTGTCGATATTTCTGGTTACAAATTCATCAAAAGTGTCCGCATCATACTGATAGAGTCCATAGTTTCTTTTTGCGTCAAAGGAGATGTAACAAATATCATTGTAATAAATATCATTTATGTCTACGGTGGTATAGGTTTCATTTTCATAGTTAACCCTGCTATCATAGCTGTTTATGATACCTACGATGGTATAGGTTTCATTTTCATAGTTTACCCTGCTGCCGATTGCCCGGGTCAGCGTTTCATTGGTATATGCAAAGTGCTTTTCCAGCAATTTCTTTGAAATTGTAATTTCATGGGCGTTGTCCAGAGGAAGTCTGCCTTCTTCCAGATATTCTGTACCGTAGGGGATATCAGTCTGATGAAGATAGTCCTGTGCTATAGATTCAGGCACTGCAATGAGATTCAATTTACCCGGTAATCTATCTTCGTTTGCAGTCTTATAAAGGGTATCAAAATAACTGTTATCGTAAAGAATTACATTTTCAACCCCATCCATTGAAACAATATCAGGTATGTCTTCGTAGGTTATCATCCGGTCATAGTTCTCGGAATCGATATCCAATCCGGCACCTCTTGCATAAACTGCATTAAGGTCCCCATATGTGTAGTCTGCCTGATAGATAGCAATGATATTGCCTGGAGGTATGGTGTCCGTACAATAACCAGCGGTAATCTGAGAATATGTGAACGAGAGTAAGCCTATGATAACAACTAATGTTAGTAAGACTGAAATATTGATGATTTTTTTATTTGCAGGGATTATTTTTAGCCACCTCCATGCTGTAAATAGGGAGATGCATCTACTATTTAATAAAATTTACTTTATGTCCCGTAGTCTTCTTTTTTGTTTACTGTTCCATTACTATATACTTATTTCCTGTGATTCGGTCACGAGTTTTCTAGCAGGATGAATCATAGTATGGGTTCTGGAGATAAACAGATCACCTGGGGGCCTACCCTGCTCTTAACGGTCAGGGGGTTAGCCAATTACCTGACAGGGAAAACCAACGAACTTGATTTACTTGATTTTATTAACCCTGAATTTGGGGGGTCAGAGGGTCGATTCCCATGAAATTAGGCAAAAGATTCTTGATATTTCTTATTCTGACTGGAAGAAACCAGGGTTTTCTAAAGGTACTTTGCATTGGTACTTTGCATTATATGAAGCGGAACGCCAGGTCGGATAAGCCGTTTACTCTCAATGCTCATGTTCTGGATAGAGTAAATAAGTGGGAAGGATGAGGAGTATATTGCATTGATACTTTCATTGATACCTGTGGAATGAGACAATATTTGAGGGGTAAAATCACCCCACTCTCCCTCTGTTCCTGTCACCATCAGGCTATAATTGGCTCGTACCTATGGTGCTCCAGGTTGGCTTTATATGTGATCTCTGTGTAAACTCAACGACCGGAACCCCATAATAAAGGAAATTAAATTAAATATACAAAAGTGTACATGCCGACAGGAAACCTAAACCTATTTCATGAAGAAAAACTAAAAGCACATTTGGTGTAAGTGTGTCTCAAATAGATGTTTCAGATGGAGCTCTTATTGTTTTTATAGGGTTATCATTGTAGGAATTAGTTTAAGTCTTTTAACAAATGTATGGGTCACAAGTAAAGGAAATCAAGGCATAGCTCAGTGGTAATTTATTGACAAATTATGAAAGATAGGAGTGAGTAAAATGAGTGAATACGAATTAACCGACATTGAAAATAAAACCCTGAATAATTGGATAATGTTAAATATAGTCCCACAAAAAACACCAAATAAAAATTACACTAGTTATGCACTTAAAATTCTTTTTGAACAAGCACCAGATGGTTTCTTTATCACAAATAAGCAGTTTAAAGAAGCGATGGTCAGATGTAATTTCTCACCTGTAAATAAAAATAAATTAAATTGGGAATTCCGAATTTCCCTAAAATCTCCAGGGTCGAAATAATCTAAATGAGGTTCATGCGTCTTCGGTTAAGTGAAGAATCGTGATAATTGCCTCTATCTTTGCAACAGTTGCCAATAATTTGCTTTGATGTGAAGTTGGAACATGGTATCGATTTTAGTTTAGGTGTTCGAAATTTGAGACTATTTTTTCTCTAAAATCGAGAGCCTTCAGGCAAGAGATTTCCTTAACCGATGACCAATGAATTGGATTTAGGAATATTTTGAATCTCCATGGTGAGACTCCTATAATAATATTTTTTCAGACAAACATCTTAAAACAGAAAATTGACTTTTTGAGTAGGGCAACTCCTTAAAAAAGTAATCATTAAAACAACTTTTGAAAATAACGGTTGTGTAAATTCCTAATATAGGGTCCTTCTAATAGAGGGTGTAAATTGAGAGTTTAGATCATTTATTTTAGGCAATAGGTACATAATAGAGTCTCCCAAATAAAAGTACACATTAAAAATTAATTTTTTATTAAAATAATCCCTATCAAGCCTTGGTAATGCGAACTAAGGCAAATTAAGGCTTTATTACTGTAAACGTTAAAATTCTTTGAAATTAAGGCTCTTGAGCTTGTTTTCCACCATATTGTGGTTGGTGTTTAAAAGGAGGGGCAATAAAACCTTAAATTTTAAATTAAGGGTAATTAATTATTTAAATTTGAAATAAGTTCTTTTCTATCTGTACTTTTATTGGGGAAGCACTATCAATGTACTTAGGCTACTAAATGAGGTTAATTAGCCCTTAAAAAATTGATGATTTTTTGAGGACCCTATTACAATAGCGTTGCGTTTTTTGAGTTTCTGGATCATTTAATTGTTCATCAGTAACAGATCATTTATTTGTGTTCTTCTGTAAAATGAAGAACGTATAACCATATTCATCTGGGTATTCTCTGAAGATCTTTATCTCTTTTCTGTTAAAACTAAGTATCGTTTCTGCATCGGTGTTTCCTTTATAGTTATCACTGATGTCATCAACTCTTTTTTCCAGATGGGAGTAAAAATCGTACCAGGTAGAAGCTGGCAGTTTAAAGCGGTCAATGAGATCATATCCTACTGCCATGATAACTTTTTCAGTGTCAGGTATGCTCTTGATATCAGGATAACAGCCCTGCCAGAATTGAAGCACTTCCAAAGAAGGTTCATCCGTGAACCATGTGCTTTCTGTCAGTGCTATATAACCCTCATCTTTCAGAAACTGTTTCCAGTAGCTAAGTCCTTTTTCAAAACCAATAACAAAGATAGAGCCCTCTGACCAGATGATGTCGAATTCTCCTGCTTCAAAAGGCAGGTCATCCATGGAAGCACAAACCGTGGTAATCCTGTCATCAAGTCCTTCTTTAACTGCATTTTCCATCAGTTTATCCAGAAAAGGCTGGTAAATGTCGGTTGCAGTGATGTGACAGTCGTTGCAGATCTTCGCAAGATGTATTGTCTGCATACCCACACCGCAACCAATGTCAAGGATCTTAGTGCCTGCAGGAAGGGGAGAAAGCAAATTAAAGGCTTTTTCAGTACACTTGTTATTACCTGGACCCTGTCTGGGCAATCCATCAAATATCTCAAAAATTGGTGATTCTACCATAAAACCCTCACAGAGATAATTTCTTAAATCTTTTGTGGTGTCACGATAATGATTGTGTTTTCATCAATGTGTTTCTTAAGATTCTTCAAGCTCTCTAAGTTGATTCTGATTTGTTCTTCTAATTTCATCTCTCACACTTTCTTTATTATGGGGTTTTGGAAATGATGAATTATCAGCAATTTAGGTTTTGCACTTTATCTATTAAAGATACTTGAAAACTTAAGCGTACAAAAAAAATCATCTTTTTCGATTTTGTAAAACTTCTCTCTCAACCGGCTTAGTCAAGTTAAATTAAAATAAAGAAACTAAAGGTTTTGCTTTAGTCTTACATTAGGTACATAAAATCCAATTTTTTGTAATCTTTATATTATATATTAAAAAGATATATAAGTGAGGAAATTTTAGAAAAACAGTGCAGTCATAATTACCCCGTAGCGTACAATAAATTTGAGTTACCTATATCCCGCCTGTCTTGTGCAAGGGATGGAATTTGAACCCACGAAATCTTTCTATGTATTTTTTCTATTTCAATTCCGGAGGCTTGCAAGAAAGAAGATTTCCTTTCTCACTCTAAAATTCCCAGCTCTTTCCTAAGTTCTTCCGAATACTCCGGCACCGCCCCCGGTTTTGATGCTACATAAGTCCCAAGCATGCTGGCAACTGAAGCGGCTTTTGAAACTCCGTACCCTGAAAGAAAGGTATACAGGAATCCGGCAGAAAAAGCATCTCCTGCTCCAACAGTATCCGCAACTTCTATGGGTGTGGTTTTTATTCCCTCATAGACTCCATCCTGATAGACAGCTGCTCCCTCGGGTCCTTTTGTTATGCAAATTACGGATATTTTCGGGTACCTGTCCGTAAGCAGGCGGCAGAGAGTTCTACAGGCATACGTGGTGCCGAAAAGCATACTGGAAACTTGTGCTGCCTCTTCTTCATTCATTTTGAGGATTGTGCAGTGTTCAAGGGAAGATAAGATCCATTCCTTTCTGTAAAATCCGGCTCTCAGGTTTACATCGTAGAAAAAGTGTTTTGCCTTTATTTCCGAAAGCAGCCTTTTCAGTGTTTTTCTGTTTTCTTCCGACCTCTGGGCAAGGGTTCCGAAGCAGAAAACGTCCCACTCCTCGGCTGCAAGGGCTTCAAATTTCCTTTCATCCGGCGTAATTGCGTCCCAGGCTACGCCTTCATTGATATTAAAAATCGGGATTCCTTCAGCTTGCAGTTCTACGGTTACGGTTCCTGTCTGTCTCTTTTCATCAATCAGGATGTACGAAGTGTCAACTCCCATCTCTTCAGCCCTTGAAAGCAGAATTTTGCCAAGCTCATCCTTTCCGACTGCAGTGAGTACAGCCGGTTTTGCACCCAGTTTTGCAAGGTGGGCTGCAAGGTTTAAGGGGGCGCCGCCTAAGTAGGCTGAGCCTTTGATGATATCGAAGAGGGCTTCCCCGAATGTGAGAATTTTCATGCTTTCGACCTGATTTTGGTTCCTTTGAAGGTTTTGATTCCTCTGGACTTTGATTCCTCTGGACTTTGATTCCTCTGGACTTTGATTCTTCCGGACTTTTGGTCTCTTTGATCACCTGATCAGGCTCAAAGTTTGATCACCTGATCAGACTCAAAGCGGCCGCAATGTCTTCGGCTATCATCTTTCTTTTGCTCTTTTCGATGAAAAAACTGGGGCCTGCTTGCAGGTAAGACGGAAAAGCTCTCTTTCCCCTGAAAAAGTAATCTTTGCCTCGAAGCTTGTAAGTGGACCCGGCGGGAATCACTTTTCCCTCCCCGTTTCTACTGGCAATATAGTTGACGGCTTTGATTGCGACATCTCCCATTAACAGGAAAGCCTCCACTTTCGGAAACAGAGAAAGCTCTTTTTCCAGTATTAACGAACATTCTTTGATAGTGCCTGCCTTTATGCCGTATCCTGTTTTTCCGCACTTCACAGCAGTGGTAAGATAAATACCCATTTTGAGAATATCCCGGATTGAGGAAACGTTCACTCCTGCATCCTTGAATGCCTGCACTGTGGTCTGCTCAAACAGGGAATTTTCACCTGCATAGTAATAATCGTCGGGATTTTCGGAGGCAGCCTCTGAGATAAGCACTATAGAGATATCCTCGGGGTTCAGGTCTATGTCCGGAATGATGTAATTCTCATGCTTTACATCTGCACAGGGAAACTCCCTGCATCCCACACATTTGCTCATCTGCATTTCTCGTCTCCTTTCTTTCTCTTCCTTTTCCTTCGCCCTTTTATCTTTTATTTTATTACAAAACTGCTTTATACCTTTCCTGCTTACGGGAGACTCTATAAATTGTCATTTAAAAGATCCGCCAATTCACCGATTATAGGGGATGCTCAGCATGAAGGAACACAGCGAGTTCTTAGGTACTGAAAAAATAGGGAAACTTCTTTTCAGGCTTTCAGCCCCTTCAATCATAGGGATGCTTGTTTACGCTTTTTACAACATAGTAGACACGATCTTCGTTGGCAGGGCTCTCGGGGAAGAAAGCGTTCCTGGAATTGGTGGGCTGGTGATAGCTTTTCCAATCCATATGCTCGCAATGGGGATTGCAATAGGGCTCGGGGTAGGAGGAGCTTCAATTATTTCAAGGTCTCTGGGGTCAAAAGAGCCACATAAAGCTGAAAAAGCGCTTGGGACCGTGTTTTTTCTGGGAATTTTCCTTGGGCTTGCCTACTCGCTTGCAGGGCTTGCCTTTCTTGAGCCTTTACTAAAACTCTTTGGGGCAACGCCTAACATTATGCCCTATGCGAAGGCTTACCTTGAAATCATAATGGCAGGCTCGGTTGTCTTTACTCTCGGGATTGCAACCGAAGACCTTGTAAGAGCCGAAGGCAACGCCCGCTATGCAATGTTCGGAATGCTCCTGGGGGCCGGCCTGAACATTCTGCTTGACCCTATCTTCATCTTCGGGTTTGACCTGGGGGTCAGGGGAGCTGCTATTGCAACCATACTTGCCCAGCTTGCATCCACGGTCTTCCTGCTGCGCTACTTCCTTGCCGGAAAAAGTTCAGTTACCTTCAAACCAAAGCTGCTGATCCCAAGCTCTGCAATCTCAAAAGAAGTAATAGCAATAGGCATCGGTCCTTTCATTGTTGAAGCTTCAAATAGTGTCATGATGATTTTTGTAAATAATGCCCTTGTAACTTACGGAGGAGACGTTTCCATTGCAGCCTTCGGGATCATTCACCGCCTGCTCCTGCTCATCTTCCTGCCAATGCTCGGGATCTCTTTCGGCCTCCAGCCCATTGTAGGCTATAACTTCGGCGCAAAACAGTTCTCAAGAGTGGTCGAATCGGTTAAGGTCGCCCTGAAAGTCAGCACTCTCTTCTCTCTCCCGGGTTTTCTGGTCATGTTCCTCTTTCCTGCCCCTATCATCCATATCTTCAGCCCTGATCCTGAACTCACAGCCGTAGGAGCCGAAGCCATGCGGATCGTTGTGCTTATCCTGCCTTTCATAGGTTTCCAGCTCGTAGGCGCAACCGTGTTCCAGGCCCTTGGAAAACCGAGGCCAGCTTTTATTATATCGCTTGCAAGACAGCTCCTTTTCCTGCTGCCTCTTGTGCTGGTCCTGCCGAGATTTTACGGACTGGCCGGAGTCTGGGCTGCGTTTCCCATTTCGGATTTTCTGGCTTGCGTGCTGGCTGCAGGGTTGCTGGGGAGAGAGTACCGGAAGTTTAAGAAGAAGGAAAAGAAGAGAGAAAAGCTTCAAATTGGGCTGGGAAAGTGAGGCTCGATCTGATAAGAGGTCTTGATAAATAAGAAAAAAGTAAAGAAAAGGTTATCTGGCACTCATGTCAGGCTGCATTATCCCGAATATATTTTTTTCTGTGTCGAGACAATATGCAAGCCAGCCTATGCCGGGTATGGGTCTCTTTTCCATAGTCACTTTGCCACCGTGCTTCTGTATTTGATTCAGGTATTTATCAATGTCCGGGACGTCTATTGTGCAGATATAGGTGCTTATCGGAGTGTCTACTCCCGGTTCTCCGACCTGCCTTCTCATCAAACCCCCATCGATTCCTGGGTCTTCTTGTTTACCGGTTGTTATGCTCCAGTATTCCATGGGACCTTCCCACTTCTCTATCTGCCAGCCGAAAACATTCTCGTAGAACTTTTTTGCCCTTTCAATATCTTCTGCGTGTATTTCGAAATGAACTACTCTTGGCGTGATAATTACCCCCTGTTATAATTAGATAGTTTGGATGGTATTTATACATTAATTTAGGCTTTGCTTTTTTAGACATTTAATTTTCTCTATTTGATGGGGAAGGGGCACAGGAAGTTTGGGCATTTTGAGGATAAGAAAGTTAGGGGTTTTTGGGTTTTTAAAAAAGGATTTGAAGAACTTTCCAGCTTCTTAAACAACTATTACGACGTTTTCAAATTGCCTTTTGTGAGCTTCTTCTCAATATTTTCAAAATAGGCAATGAATATGCGATTAATAGGGATCAGATAATTTTTAAGGGCCAGTAATATACTGATCGAAACTAAAGCAACAAGCAGGGAACCATCCATATCCATAGGAAAATGTAGTCCGAAATAAACTCTCGCAAGTCCACTAGTAAACGCAAGAATGAAGAATACAGCACCGCTATGCCTAAAATCTTTGAATGTCAGGAGCATCAACGAAACAGAAATCATTATAGTAGCATGGTCAGATGGAAAGGATGACTCGGCGGCATGCGCGATAAGTAGCGTCCCTGTGGGAACCATAAAGGGTCTCGGGTGAAAATAGAATTGAGTGAGATTAAATTTATTCCCAGGCCGAGAAGGGCTGCATATCCGGCAAACAGAGCCTCCTGCCGATATTTATTTTTTGCAAACCATGTATCTGCAAGATAAATAGCAAAAATACAAATGAGATATTGTGCTGCAAATATCATCGTAGTATCAAGAACAGAGTTCTTTCCGGCCATATCATTGATGATATGAACTAATGTAAGATCCGGGCCCATTATCACAAAGCTCAGTTTAAATCATATAAATTTAGCTCTATTGTTTTATGCCATTAATTGATTTCTGGTCGTCCAAATACACGATTTATTTTCTGTTAAACTATGTGTATTTCATCTCCCTCAAAAATTTTTCCCTAAATACAAAATCGATATAGCTATATATAACGTCTTCCACATCAAAAATATATTAATACCTGCTCTAATAAGGAAATGAAAAACATGCTTTTATTGGACATAACAACATTTGAGCTTGAAAACAGTGTTAAGTTATATGAACGGTGGAAACAGGTGAACAGTAAGGGTTCTCCAAAAGGGCTGAAAGTTGTTAACCAGTGGTTTGAAGCAGGGGGAGGGCGTGTGATCACTATATATGATGTAAAGTCCGTAAAAGATTATACGGCTTACAATTCATTATTTACCGATTTGTGCCGTGTTGACGTCTTCCCTGTTATAGGGGTTGAAGAATTTAATAAATTCACCTCAAAATACATGGACAATTATAGTCAACTAACCAATTATAGTCAACTAACCAATTAATTATACTCTTAATACCCGGTTATAATACCCGGTTATAGTTTCGAATGTAAATATACACTTAAGTCACTCGAAGTATTATAATCACGGCAAACACAGACTTGCGAACAAATTCAATCAAGACTCTATAACCACTGAAGACACTGAAAGACCGTGTCCGTATTTCCTTTATTCCATGTTTTCCGTGCTTTCAGTGGTTCACCTTTTGAGCAATTTCCCAAAAGCGATGGCAAGATAAATGCTCCTTTTTTGAGAATATGTCGGATAAGTCGGTTGTATTAAAATTTTCAATGGCATTAAAAGTTTAATCACAATAAAAATATACTACAAACTTGAAAATTTGAATTAAAAAAGGTTTTTTGGATCGGTTATGATATATATTACCGGGCCGTTATAAAATATAATAGGTTGAGAGTAATAGGGTTTCCTCTCAATCTAGGGTTGGATCGCAGGTAGGGATCTCGAGAATAGGGACTCGAACCCTACCATCTACTTCTAAACTAATTTCGAAACGCATTCTCACTTTTTTATAATGTCTTTATTTTAAATAAACCTTATGACCGTTCCTAAATCTCTGATTTTCTTTAATTAGTACGCTTACCGGCTGTTTACAGTCCTTTATTTCAGCACGCTCCTTTTGAGCTTCTGCTCTACGTAACGAGAAGTTAAAAAAGCATATAAGAAGGTATAAAGAACGACAAAATCAAGCTGGAGAGGTGATGAATTGGGTTTTGCCGTTCTACATAAATTACGACTTTTCACAACTATTTTAATGTTTCCTTTAGCCTTATTACCGGCAAGAAGATTAAGGGCAAAGGTAAAAATACCAATTTTCTTTCTTAATGGCTTAATTCCTTTATAAAAAACATGAAAAAGAGTTTTTGCAGGCGGATTTGACTTATTTTTCCGCCTGCTGTTGCTGAAATATTTTACCTTTGAAATATTTACTTTTATACCTTAACGTTCTCTCTCGCCCACTCTGCACCGGCTTCGAGCACCTGCTGGTTGAACTCGATAACCTTTGGTTTGCCTGCAAAGTTTTCGGCAAGAGCTTCTTTGAAGGCTTCTTCTTCAAGGCCGGTCACGTTCAGGCCCAGAAGGACTCCGAGCATAAAGGAGTTTGCGGCTCTTTCATCGCCTGCTTCTTTGGCTTTTTCGGTTGCCGGGACTGCAACGGCTTTTACGCCTGCGGGAGTCTCGGCTTTGCCTATGGTCGAGTCATAGAGGATAAAGCCTCCTTCTTTTACTGCCCCTTCGAATTTCTCAAGGGAAGGGCGGTTCATGGCTATAAGGATGTCAGGGGTGTAGACCGTAGGAGAACCTATGGACTGGCCTGAAATCACAACCGAACAATTTGAGGTCCCTCCGCGCTGTTCCGGACCATAGGAAGGGAACCACGAAGCATTAAGGTTTGCCTTGACCCCCGCCTGGGCGAGTATGATTCCCATACTCAGGACGCCCTGTCCTCCGAAACCTGCGATCTTGGTCTGGATCGGGGCAAAGTCTGCTCTCAGGGGTTTTTCCTCGGCTCCTGATTCAATCCCGTAAAGTTTTTCCAGGGTCTCCGTTGTGAAGTCGCTTACGCCCCTGTGGAGGGTTTCGGCTTCTGCGGAGTTATCCCTGAAGTTCTTGAGCGGGAATTCCGGTTCCATTTCTTCGTTGATGAACTTTATAGCCTGTTCGGCATCCATCCTTAGATTTGTCGGGCAGGCGGCAAGGACTTCCACAAAGGCATAGCCTTTGCCGTCGCGCTGGATCTCCATAGCTTTCCTGATAGCCTTTCTGGCTTTCCTTATATGGGAGATGTCCGAGACCGAGACCCTTTCGATGAATACCGGGGCTTTCAGGTTGGATATGAGTTCACACATGTGCAGTGGGTAGCCTGCAAAGCGGGGGTCACGGCCTTCGGGGCTGGTGGTGGTCTTTTCTCCTATAAGGGTCGTAGGAGCCATCTGCCCGCCTGTCATGCCGTAGACTGTGTTATTTACGAAAAAGACTGCCAGCTTTTCTCCCCTGTTTGCAGCCTGCAGAGTTTCATTCAGGCCGATTGAAGCAAGATCCCCGTCGCCCTGGTAGGAAATAACCACAGCATTTTCTTCAGCCCTTGAGACGCCTGTCCCTACTGCAGGGGCACGACCGTGGGCAACCTGGATATTGCCTGCATCAAAGTAATAATAAGCAAAGACTGCACAGCCCACAGGACTGATCATAACTGTCCTGTCCTGGATTCCCAGGTCGTCAATCGCTTCAGCGATGAGCTTGTGCAAAACCCCGTGTCCGCAGCCAGGGCAATAGTGGGTGGCTGTTGGAGCTGCCCCTCCTTTGCGGGGGTATTCCGGGTACAGGGCTTTTGGCCTTCTGATAACCTTTTCTCCGTCAATGATTTCGACTGCCATTTTTATGCCTCCCCTGCAACCTTTCTGATTTTGTCCATAATCTGATCGAGGGTAATCAGGTTTCCTCCCATGCGGTTTACCAGTTCCACAGGCTGTGAGCAGCCGATAGCAAGCCTGACATCGTCTATCATCTGCCCATTGCTCATTTCCACAGAGATAAAGGAACATCCCTTATCTGCAAGGGCTTTCAACTGAGCCTCCGGGAACGGGAAAAGAGTCTTTGGCCTGAAAAGCCCTACTTTTATTCCTTCCTGCCTGGCAAGGTCTACGGCTGACCTGCAGATCCTGCTGCTTATGCCGTAAGAGACGAGCACAATTGAGGCATCTTCGGTCATGTATTCCTCGTAGTCTACCTCGTTTTGCTTTATAAGCTCGTACTTTGCCTGCAGCTTCTCATTGAACTTTCCGAGTTCATTGAAGTCCAGGAAGATTGAGGTTATCAGGTTAGCCCTGGTTTCTGCTGTACCGTTGACTGCCCAGCTGGTGTCGGTTTTTGGGACAAGGGCTTTTTCAGGGAACTTCAGGGACTCGATCATCTGCCCGAGCACTCCGTCAGCAAGCACGACTGCAGGGTTCCTGTACTTGAAAGCCAGCTCAAAGGCTTTCATGGTAAAGTCGCACATCTCCTGCACGGAATTGGGGGCAAGTACAATGGTCCTGTAATTTCCGTGCCCTCCACCTTTTACGACCTGGTTGTAGTCAGCCTGTTCAGGCCCGATGTTCCCGAGCCCCGGCCCTGCCCGCATAACGTCCACGAGCACACAGGGCAGTTCTGCGCCTGCAAGGTAAGAAACTCCTTCCTGCATCAGGCTGATTCCAGGCCCTGAAGAGGATGTCATGACTCTGTGTCCGGCCGATGCTCCTCCGTAAACCATGTTGATTGCAGCTTCCTCAGACTCGGCCTGAACAAATTTCCTGCCAATTTTAGGGAAGTAACTGGAAGCATCGTGCAGGATCTCACTTGCCGGAGTAATGGGGTATCCAAAGAAACAGTCACAGCCAGCGTAGAGTGCGCCGACGATTACTGCGGAGTTGCCTTTTATGAGTTGTGTTACCATCTTTTTTCCTCCTTATCCTGCCTTATTCGGCTTCCTCCTTTTTCAGGGGAATATGGATTTCCAGTGCCAGGGGTTCAGGGCAGGTATAGTAGCAGCTCGCACAGCCTGAGCAGCCTTCTCCTTTATACTCTACGTAGTGGTAACCCCGTGCGTTCAGTTCCTCACTCATGAAAAGCACTTCCTTCGGGCAGGCAAGAAGGCAGCGCCCACAGGCCTTGCACTCCAGAATGTTGATAACAGGGTACGGTTCTTTTTTATCATTTTTTTCCATATAGAATCCTCACTCTATTCTTCCAGTCCCTGTTTTTCTCCAGCCGGTATTTTATGGTAGACAGGAGAGCCGATCATTTTTAAGGGGCTTTCTGAATTCTTATATGTTCTTGAATTCTCTTCTGTTTTAATTATAGTATAATCTTGAATTACAGTATCTGTATGAATTACAGTATCTGTATGAATTACAGTATCTGTAAGAGAGTAAATCCGATTGATCTCTTCTTTGAACAAACTTTTCAGGAAAAGGTTAAGGTACTTATTTCTTTCCTTTCGTTTTGCTCTTTTTCTGGCAGAGTATATCTTCAGTCGGGAATATTCCTTTGATTTTTAAATTTGAACTGTATTCCTGCTGTATATATCAGTTTTTATTTTTTATTGTTTTTGATCCTGATCACGGATTTCGACCCTGCGAATTTTCCCGCTGATGGTCTTCGGGAGTTCGGGGACGAATTCCACAATCCGGGGATACTTATAAGGAGCCGTGACATTTTTTACGTGTTTCTGCAGCTCTTTCTTAAGGGCTTCACTCGGCGTGTAGTCCTTTGTCAGCACAATTGTCGCCTTGATGACCTGACCTCTGATCGGGTCCGGAACTCCCGTGATTGCACACTCAAGCACAGCAGGGTGCTGGATAAGGGCGCTTTCCACTTCAAAGGGCCCTACCTTGTATCCTGAGGTCTTGATGATGTCGTCAGCCCTTCCCACAAACCACAGGTATCCGTCTTCATCCATCCAGCCCATATCTCCAGTATGGTAGTAGCCGTCGTGCCAGGTTTCCGCCGTCCTTCCGGGGTCTTTCCCATAGTGTGCAAAGAGCCCTACAGGTTTTCCGTCCTTTGTGTTGATTACGATTTCTCCTTCTTCTCCAATATCGCAGAGCCTGCCTTCCCTGTCCATAAGTTCAATCTTAAACCCGGGAGTGGGCTTTCCGATAGACCCGGGTTTTGGTTCCATCCAGGGGAAGGTCGCAATGGTAACAACGGTTTCAGTCTGCCCGAACCCTTCCATAAGTTTAATTCCGGTGAATTCAAGGAAGCGGTTAAAGACTTCCGGGTTGAGGGGTTCGCCTGCAACGACTGCATACTGCAGAGTACTGAAGTCATAATGGGTGAGGTCTTCTTTTATCAGGAAGCGGTAGATTGTGGGAGGGGCGCAGAAGGTCGTGACTCCATACTTGGAGGCTTTCTCAAGCATGTTTTTAGCTTCAAACCGGTCATAGTCATAGACAAAGACCGCGCAGCCGGCTATCCACTGTCCGTAGAGCTTGCCCCAGACGCATTTACCCCAGCCGCTGTCTGCAACGGTGTAATGCAGCCCGTCATCCTCCACATTCTGCCAGTATTTTGCGGTCAGGATATGTCCGAGGGGGTAGGTGTTGTCATGTTCTACCATTTTTGGAAAACCAGCGGTCCCGGAGGAGAAGTAGGCAAGGCAGATGTCCTCTTTCTTTGTCGCAGCCTCGCCTGTCGGGCGTTCGAAAACCGGGGAAGCTTCCTCAAGCTCCTTTCTGAAATCAATCCAGCCCTCCCGTGCTTCCCCTCCTACTACGGCTTTTTTGAGCGGGATATCCCCACATTCTAAATGGGCTTCATCAACCTGTTCAGGGACATAATCCTCTGATATACAGACAATCATCTTTAATTCGGCTTTTTCGATCCTGTATACGATGTCCCGGGTTTTCAGCATGTGGGTTGCAGGAACAGTAATAGCCCCGAGTTTATGGAGGGCCAGGATGCAGTACCAGAATTCATAACGGCTCTTTAAGGTCAGCATTACATAGTCGCCTTTTCCGATGCCGTGTTTTGCAAAGAAATTTGCAGCCTTATCGCTGTAGTACTTCAGGTCTTTAAAAGTAAAGCTTCTCTCTTCCCCATTGTCATCACACCAGATCATAGCAAGTTTCTCAGGAGAATCTCTTGCATAGGCATCGACCACATCATAGGCAAAGTTGAAGTTTTCAGGAACCAGGATTTTGAAATTTTCCTGGAAATCCTCATAGGATTCAAAATCGGTTTTGGAAACAAATTGGCTCAGCAAGGAAGTCATTCTGGACACCCGTTTTATTTGATATTTTTCTACGTTTTAGTTAGTTATTCAGGCTTCAGGAGGCTGAATTTAATTTTCAAAAAACTCTCTGAGTTTTTTCCTGTATCTCGAATTTTTTATGCGGATTTTGCATGAATTATTCAGGTATGCGTTAATCCGGGTTACATTTAATCCAGGTTACATAATAACTGCCAGGAACTTAGCGGGTTCTCCTCCCAGCGCTTCCATGGCATGTTCATAATTGGAATCAAAATAAATGGAGTCACCTTCATTAAGAGTGATCTCATTATGGTGGATGTAGACCTTCAGGCTTCCCTCAAGCACATAATTGAATTCCTGTCCGGGATGGGAGTTTGTTCCGGGTTTGGTGCCCTCAGGCTTGGGCTCAACCGTAACGATGAAAAATTCTCCTTTTTTGTGGATGAACTTCTCGGCAAGGTTCTGGTACTTGTATTGTTTTCTCCTCTCAACACTTACCCCTTTTCCATCCCTCGTGACTGTAAAAATATTCATGCGAGGCTCTTCTCCTGTAAGAAGTGTAGCCATGTCAACCTGCAGCTTGTGTGCGATCTCAAAAAGGATACTTGCCGGAATATCCTCAGTTCCACTTTCATAATTCTGGTAGGTCTCATTGGGAACCTGCAGAGATTCTGCCATTTTTTCAACCGAGACCTCTGACAGTTCCCGAAGTTCACGGACACGAGATGCTATTTCCTTTATTTTTTCCTGCATAATTGAATCTACTCCAGCTGGGTTTATTTAGGGAATTTAACTTGAAGAATTGCTTAAAAACCTTTGTGTTCCATTCAGGCTTAACGGAATATGTTGGTAGGAAATTTTTCTTCCAGAATCATTGCTAATTATAATTAATATACATTAGCATTCACGGATCTTCAGAGTCATTACTTTTCACCTGAGAAGACAAAACTTGAAATTGTTGAACCGTAGGTAAAATCCGCAGATGTCTTCAAAAACTGATATTTTTCTTTTATCATAGAAGGGCCACAAATACCCCGGGTTTCAGGTGGAGGATAAAATGAACCCTCGCCGGGTTTTCGTCGTATTCATTTTTTCCGATAAAGAACCTCTTCTTTTTAAAAAAAGGTGCCGCTGACATAATCAAGCATTATATTAAGAATCGCAGAGGAAACCGAAAGTAGAGTTTCAATCGTTTATATCAAGGAAATCTAGCCAAAAGAGACTCAACAATTTCTGAGAAACCGGGTGTATGGGCTCAAGCAATTTGATTTTAACTGATATTCTTCATACTTTGTATTCATTTTAATTTTTTATTTGTTCATATTTTAATTTCTTTTGCATAATATTTCATTAAACCAACAATTTTATATCCTTTCCTTATAAAAACTTGTTAAGAAAATTCCTGTATCTCCATGGGGGCTGAAATGGCACAAACACAAACTTTCAGGCGAACCTGCTTTTTACTGGCAATTTTTATTCTGATTTTAGTCTCTGATACTGGAATGGCATCAGAATTTCGTGTTTGGCCGGGAGAATCCATCCAGGATGCAGTAGATGAAGCATTTCCTGGAGATATTATCCTTGTAGAATCCGGAGAATTTAATGAGAGTATCTACGTTAACAAAGATAATTTAACCATAAAGTCAGCCTCCAGAAATCCTGATAATACCCTTATTGCTGGAGAGACCACCGGAAGTTACGTGTTTGAAATAGTTGCCAATAATGTAAAGATCAGCGATTTTTCGATAACCGAAGGCCGATGTGGAGTTTTCCTTAACAAGGCTGAAAACTGTATCATAAGCGGGAACAAAATTTCAAACCAGGAAGCAGGAATTTACCTGTTCGAATCCGGCAATAACCGGTTGAGCAACAATATGGTATATTCAAACCTGGACTGCGGTATCAAACTGGTGGCTTCTTCGAATAATGTTATCAGCGGCAATTACTTCGACAACGCCGAAAATGCCAGGGACAATAAGTTTAATGTCTGGAATGGCAGCACAGGCAATTACTGGAGTGATTATAAAGGAACGGATGAAAACGGAGACGGAATAGGAGATGCAGCATATGCCGTCAACCCTGAAGCCGGCAGTATAGACTACATGCCTTTAATGGAGTATGTTCAGACACCTCCGGTACTACCAAAAGCACGTTTCACTTCAGATGTGACAGAAGGCCCTGCTCCCCTCTCTGTCAAGTTCAAGGATTTTTCCGAAAATGCCACCTCGAGATTGTGGGACTTCGGGGATGGTAAAACCTCAAGTTCTCCGAATCCTCAACATACTTATTCTATAGAGGGAGATTATGTTGTTTCTCTTACTGTCAGCAACGAGAATGATAGTTATTCAGTATCTGTGCCTATAAATGTTCTAAACGCTTCCGAAAAATCCGGCCCCATACTTCCGAAAGCTCAATTCATTTATAACTCCACAGGCGGCCATGTCCCTCTTGTCGTAAAATTTGTTGACATTTCCAAGAACGCAGATTGTGTTACGTGGAACTTCGGGGATGGCAAGACATCCTGCTGTTCGGAACCTGAGCATACCTTCTGCTGTCCCGGGAATTATACAATTTTCCTAACAGCTACAAACGAAAACGGAACCTCTTCGACATCTGTAGTCGTAAATGTCCTGAAAGCTGGCGAGGAAGAGGTTGAGGCTGCCAAAAGTATCTGGAGTTCGGATGGTACGGAAAATTCTGTAAATGCAGGAAGTATCTCTTATGAAAACAATAGGCCTAATGTTGTTAATGAAACAGATACGGGTGCAGTAGAAGACATAGGGGACCTGGATCTTATTTCCAGTAAAGCAAACACAGGTAGTCTGGAAAATTCCATTGCAGGAGATGCAAGCGGTACTTCTGATGAAACCGGTGATGCTGATAATCTTATTAATGCAGAAGGTACTGAAAACTCCGAATCAAAGTCTAACGGCGGAGGCGAGGGGACAGGGAATGCCAGGATTATCCACAGGGAGGAACTTGAGGCTATAAAAGATTCCGTTATCTCCACTGCCAGCTCAAAGTTTCTTACAGAAACTGGCTTGTCCCTGGAAAACGAAACTCTCAAGGTTCAGAAAAACATCGAAGCTTTTGTAGGAGATTCCTTACCAGGGTCTGTAGGGGATTCCTTACCCGAAATGGAGAAGAGAATCGCCCCCTGGCTTCCGTCGTTCCTCGGGCTTGCCGGGATAGTTTTCATGCTTTCCGTTCTGAAAAGAGGCAGAAGAAGGTGAAAGTGATATCTCCTGATTAAGGGAATAGCATTTCCTGATTAAGGGAATAGCATTTCCTGATTAAGGGAATAGCATTTTCTGATAAAGGGAATAGCATTTTCTGATAAAGGGAATAGCATTTTCTGATAAAGGGAATAGCATTTTC
>NZ_JJOV01000045.1:0-39158 GCF_000979385.1 Methanosarcina sp. 2.H.A.1B.4 | reverse complement strand
CTATCAGATAAATCACTAGGATAAGGAAGTCTTTCAGTCTGTTCTGACATTGACGAACAATCTTGGTACAGGTATTATTTAATTTTAAGACAGCCTCTTAGCAATATATTCATTCAATTCAATAGTTTTCCTGAGCCCAAACATATCCATGTATTCTTCCTTTACCCCCATAGTGTAGATGAAACCGACAGGGATATTTTTCGGATAGAGCGAAGGCACGCTATTGGAATACGTGAGGTATGGAAATACATAACGTTCCATGAACGATCTCATCTCGCCTGTGGAGTTCCCAAGATAGATGGGCGATCCAAGGATCACTGCATCGGCATCTTTCAACCTCTCCAGCACAGGTGTCAGATCATCCTGCATTGCACATTTTCCATAGCTTTTTCCATCCTTTAATTTGCAGGCAAAACAACTTGTACAGCCTTTAAAATTGAGGTCATAGAGGTGGATTAGTTCTGTTTCCGCACCCTCTGAAGCTGCACCTTCAAGAGCATTTTCCAGCAGGGTTGCTGTATTCCATTTCTTTCTGGGGCTTCCGTTTATTGCTATTACTTTCATGATCTTGCCTCTTAGTTTCGATTTCTCAGGACTTTCGGATTCTCAGAACCTTCAAATAACGTAATATTACAATTTTCTCCATTATATTATTTGCAGGAATGTTTAAACTTGATTAGCCGATCAATTTGTACCGACTGATCAATAATGACAGTTTTTTAAAGTACGTATCCTGTAAAAACCGAATGAGGATTTGAATAATGATTTATGACATCGGAAAAAAAGGATCATAAAAGAAAAGTGCTGAAAAACTGAACTAAACTTAGACCCAGATTTCAAAAATATTTAAGAAAAATTCTCAGGAAGGGTGTATCACGGTTCCGACAAACCGTAACCCCCATCCTGCACTTCAAATTCAAACGTTCTGGGTAGTTGCGAAGCTGTTTCCTGCAAACGAAGACGACAGCATCTGTCCGGGAAGGTCCATGTCAAGTGCCTCTTTCAAGACCTCCTCAATGGTCTCTACCGGTACGAATTGAAGTTCTTTTCTAACGTCTTCGGGCACATCCTCAAGATCTCTCTCGTTTTCTTTTGGCAAGATTACCTTCTTTATGCCTGCTCTGTGGGCTGCAAGAATTTTCTCTTTTATGCCGCCCACAGGCATTACTGCCCCGCTCAAAGTGATTTCCCCTGTCATGGCAATTTTTGGGTCAACTGCTTTGCCGGTAATCAGGGATGTGAGGGCAGTAAATAGAGTCACACCTGCTGACGGGCCGTCCTTTGGGGTTGCACCCGAGGGCACGTGGATGTGAACGTCGCTTGCAGTAAAGTTAAAGCTGTTTGCAGTGTTTGCAAGCCTGGACCTGACAAGGCTCATAGATATCTGCGCAGACTCTTTCATCACATCCCCAAGCTGGCCGGTAAGCGTAAGCTTTCCTTTACCGGGCATGAATGTGCCTTCTATGAAGAGAATTTCTCCTCCGACAGGAGTCCAGGCAAGTCCGGTGACCACGCCGGGAACATTCTCTTTTCGGGCTTCTTCCTGCCGGATCAGCTCTTTTCCGAGGGTCTCTTTGAGCATATCCACCTTTATCACATAAGGCAGGTCAGCCTTGCCTGAAACTATCTTTTCGGAAACAAATCTCGAAGCCTTTGCAAGCTGTTTTTGAAGCTGCCTGACTCCTGCTTCACGGGTGTATTTTTCGATGATTACCTTTAAGGCCTCATCTTCAATTTTGAGTTTATCCGCATCAAGACCGTGTTCTTCCAGGGTACTGGGGAGCAGGTGGTCTCTTGCAATTGCAAACTTCTCGTTCTTCGTGTAGCCCGAGATCTCGATCAGCTCCATCCTGTCAAGAAGAGGCGCCGGGATATTTGCCAGGGAGTTGGCAGTGGCAATGAACAATACCTCGGACAGGTCATACGGTACTTCCAGGTAGTGGTCTGAGAATGTGTTGTTCTGTTCGGGGTCAAGGACTTCCAGAAGGGCACTTGCCGGATCTCCTGAGTAGGAAGATGAAAGCTTATCGATTTCATCGAGAACGAATACAGGATTTTTCGTGCCTGCTTTTTTCATGCCCTGAATAATTCTTCCGGGCAGAGCCCCGACGTATGTCCTGCGGTGTCCTCTGATCTCGGATTCATCTTTGACGCCTCCAAGGCTGATCCTGACATATTTCCTGTCAAGGGCATCTGCAATACTCTTTCCCAGGCTCGTTTTGCCAGTGCCCGGAGGTCCCATAAAGACCAGAATCGAACCCTGTTTTTCCTTTTTTAATTTCATTACCGCCAGGTGCTGGATTATTCTCTCCTTGACTTTTTCAAGCCCGTTATGGTTGCTCTCAAGCACACGGCGAGCTTCGGCAATATCGATGCTCTTTTTCTCTTCCGTTACCCAGGGAAGGTCGAGCATGAGGTCCAGATAGTTTCGGAGAACAGGGCTTTCAGGATTATGGCTGCCTCCGGTTTCGAGTTTCTTTAGCTCTGAGAATGCTTTCTTTCTCACTTCATCAGGCATCTTCGAATTCTCAATTCTTTCCCGGTATCCTCCTTCACCTGAAACGGAATCTGAGCTTTCATTGAGTTCTTCCTGGATTACCTTCAGCTGCTCTCGAAGCATCGCCTCTCTATGCGACTTGTTTATATTATCGGTAACTTTTTTTGCAATTTCAATCTGGAAATTGATATTCTCTTTGTGCTTCATTAGAATATTAAAAAACGTAAGATATCGTTCCCTGACAGAAACAATCTCCAGAAGGGCCTGCTTTTCTTCAAGTTTTATCGGTATGAATGGCATGACATGTCCCATTATCTGGTCAATGGAACTCATCTTCTCGATTGGCCTGATAAATTTCTCAGAACCCTGAAAACGACTGCTTATCTCATTAATCATCGTTTTTACATTCTCTATCATTTCCGCATGAATATCTTCATCAAGATCCGGAAGATCAGAAATAGGCTCATATGTTGCATAGAACAGTCCGTCCTTCCGGCAGAGAGAGACGGCCTCTACCCTCTTGACAGCCTTCGCAACAACAAGATATCCTTCATCAGCAGGCTGCACAAATACAATCTTAAGCAGATTTCCTGTTTTATACAGATCGTCTTCTGACAGGTCTGAAGGTTTTGTGCCGCTCTTTACTGTCAGCCCGACAGCGTACACAGGCTCGGCATTTTTTATATCAGTTGATAGTATTTCCCCGGTGACTTTGTCAGCCAGGAATTTTGCCCGGCTTTTCGGGTAAACAACTACTTCAAAGAGCGGCATTACGATGCTCTCTCTGTTATCATCGGTTTTTTCTGAATTCATTGTCAATCGTCTCAATTATTATGAAGTTGTTATCTCAGTCGTCTCAGTTATTTTCAGTCGTCTCAAGAATTATGAAGTTGTTATCACAATCATCTCAGTTATTCAAATTATTTAGTTTGGATTAACCTAACTATTTACACTACAAAAAAATTACCATACCTTTTCCAGGATGTTGATAAGAGTATCTATTTCTTTTTCGTCCAGTGAATCCGCCATTTTTTCAATGACCTTCAACAAAGCGTTTTCTTCGGCACGAGCTATTCTCTGTCCTTTTTCAGTAAGGCGAATGTAAAAGATTCTCCCGTCATCCGAGGACTTTTCTTTGTACACGCACTCCATTTTTAAGAATTTGTTGACCATCTCTGTGATGGTTGGCTTTGAGTTTCTGGTGATCTTAGCAAGCCTGCTAAATGTCACTTCCCCATGTTCATCTATGACCCTCAGATATCCGATCTGTTTTACAGTGATATCCGATAACCCGCATTCAGAGAAGATCTCACAAGAGCACTCGCTTTTGATTTTGACCAGGTTTTCAAAGACTATGAACAAATGCTCTTTTTTCTCAGTCATATCTTGATCAGTGCAGTTAGTTAGGCTTCCCCTAATTAAGTAGTTTTTGGTGGTTGAGAGAAGTTTGGTAAGGGATTGTAAGGTTAACGTATTTTCGTTTATGCTACAAGAAAGGCATGAGAGGTTATTTTTTAAAATCCAAACAAATTCAAAAGATTTAACTACCTCACACTTTGATTTATTTCTGGAAAGATTAGCTGGATGGTTGGTGGATAAAATGGCCCGTATATTTGTATCTTCTACGTTTAAGGACCTGGAAGAATGCCGTGAAAAGGTCAGAATTGTTCTGAGACGAATGGGCCATGAAGATGTGGCGATGGAATATTTTGTTGCGGAAGTGGTTGGCATGACGATCCTGAAATCCTCAAATTTATCAAAGATCGTGCAATAAACGATGAAGATAATGATGTCAGGCGGTCTGCTGTTCAGGAACTGAAATTTCCAGCCCCCACAAATCAACTGATGAAAATTTATATCTCCTGCTTCTCATACTCTTATCATTATGCCTTCTTTGTTGAGTCCAGGGGAGATGCCTTCAATAGAAGGTATCCGAATTCCACTGAATTTCTATGTCGTACTTAAAGAGCCTGTTCTTCTTGCCGGCATGTCTCGTCCACGGGAGTCTACCCCCTGGGAGAAAATTGGCGAAGCTGGTTTTTCAAACGTAGTCTGTCTTAACAGTTCGGAGGTTAATTATAACCCATATCCTCTCAAAGTGCTGTTCTCTGCAGAATTGGAAGACCTTTATTTTGGTTATGGCCCGGAGGACCCTGAAAGAGAGGAGCGGCTTATCAGGCAGGCAACTGCTGTTATAAGAACAAAAATGGATGAAGGAGAAGGTATAGTTGTCCACTGCATGGGCGGCATAGGCAGGACAGGCACAGTTCTCGGATGTGTGCTCAAGAATCTTGGTTTTTCGGCGGGTGAGGTACTGAACTATCTTGATGAAATTAATATGCATAGGGGCTTTGTAGGGTGGCCGGAGACTGAATGGCAGGAAGAAATGGTGCGAAAATACTAACAAAATATTAAGATTTTTTTGATGATGGTTTGATGGATTCTGATAAATATTTATAGGAATGCTTTTTTGATAGCTTTTGACGGTAAGCACTCCGAATTTTTGGCTGGAGAGTCTGCGAATACTCTTTCAGCTTTTTAAAATCAGGTATTTTCTATCAATTTGATAGATATTGATAGATTTTGATAGATTCTGATAACAAATCACTCAGAGAAGAGAAACTCAATAAGCCCTCATGTATACGAAAATAAACTCCTTCCCTGCCTTCCTTTTTTCAACGTATCCCAGTTCTTCCAGCCGGAAAAGGTCGCTTCTGGCTGTAGCGTATGCCACGCTGTAAGTGGTCACTATTTCTTTAATTGTGATTGGTTTTTCAGGCTGCTTGAGGAACTGCTTGAGGATTTCTGCCTGCCTTAAAGTCAGATTTCCGGATTCGGTTATGATTTTCAGGGCTTGAGACTGTTCTTTTTGTTTTCTTTCCAGATATTCAAGGATGCCGTCAAGGGCTTTTTGTATGCAGTCGAGGTTGTATTTGATGAAGTATGTGAGGTCGCCTGAATCATTCGGGGTTCGGTCTGATTCGGTATAGAGGTAGGCATTTCTATACTGCTTTTTCGAGTTATTTATTACTCTTGATACTGCCATGTACTCGAAAAGCCAGTAATCGTTTTTGAGAAGATACCAGTAGAAAAGAGCCCTTGCTGTCCTGCCGTTGCCGTCGTTGAAGGGATGGATGTATCCGACCAGGAAGTGGATTATTATTCCCTTTATCACGGGGTGAATGAAATTCTCATCCTTGCTGCTGGCAAAATCACACAATTCATCAATTAATTTCGGAATTTCAGGATATTCTACAGGTTTATGAAGCAGTGTCCCGTCATGGGAATAAACTGCTATCTCGTTGTTTTCCCTGAAATTGCCTTCGTATTCGGTTTTTTCAAGGGTACCGTTTGTAATCATCCTGTGGATTTCAAGGATTTTCTCAGGGGTGATGGCTTCGTTTTTTAAATCCACTATATGCTTCACTGTATCGTAATTGTTTACAATCATTTTTTCATCTTTATTTTTAGGCTTCTTGTTCTCCTGCAGCATCCTTTTTGCAATTTCCCTTGTAGTTGCTGCGCCTTCTATCTGGCTTGAAGCTATTGCTTCTTCCATTAAGGAGTTGATAATGTATTTTCTTCTATTGTCCTGCAGGGCTTCAAGACTGCTGAGAAGATTTCCTGCTGCGGATTTATCCAGAATATGGAGTTTTTCCTGAAATTCATCTATTAAATTATACTTGAAAATCCAGTCCCCAAATTCCAGAGATTTTGCTTTTAATTCTCTGGACACTTTCATCAGGTTCCACACAATAACAGGGTCCAGGGGAAGTTTCCTGTGTTTTAACTCCTCCCAGTGCAGATACCTCTCATTGTACCTGTGGGCTAACTCTGCAATTTTATCCTCATGAAGAAATTTTCCAGCTTCTTCAAGGGCTTCTTTTGAATATTCAGGAACAACCGGGAGTTTCATATTATCATTTTCTGCCTTTTTCTATCAATTCGATTGATTTTGATAGATATTAATAGTTTCTTGCCTATATTTCTTTCTATCAATTTGATACATTTTGATAGATACTGATAGTTCTAAATAATAGTCCTCAATATCAACACTACCGATTGACAGTGTTTTTTATTAGTTTTCATTCTTTTTTCTATCAATTTGATAAATTTTGATAGATTTTGATAGATATTGATAGGAAAATTGAAGATAGACGGCTCTACATCAACCAATAAGAACGATTCAGAGAGAGAAATAAAAAATAATGTTGATTCTTCAATTTCAAAAAGAGTTTAGTGTATAGCTAAGTAACTTACTTTAGTATACACTTATCTTATCCTTTTCAGATTTCCGCTACTTATTTTTCAGGCATTATAGGCATCATAAATCTGCCAGACCCATATAATCAGCCATAATGAAATTCCAAATCCTATGAAATGTGCTGGTCCGGTAACCATGAAGGCTATCCATATACCAAGTGCCTTGAAAAGATGTCCCTTTACAAGCTGGCCCAAGCCGGGTACGAAAAAAGAAAATAATGCTGGAATTCCATGTGTTCTGTTACAACAGCTCATAGAACTTACCTTTTTTAAGAACTTATCTTCTAAGAACTCGTGTTTTTGAAACACTTAATGAGAGGAAGGATATAAATAATTCGATAGGAATGAGTTTTTTCCTTTAAATTTGTCTCTTAACCGGTACTCCATAGATCCACAATTATGAATTTGCGGTTTTTGATTGCATTTCTGAATGCTTTTTAAACAGCAGGTTCATATGAGTTAGTCCCGATATATTCTCAGTCAGAAATATATGTTTTCAATAATTGGATTTATCAGTAATTGGATTTTTCAGTAATAGTATTAAGGATTATAGTAACCGGAGGGTAGCGGATTTATGGGACAAAAGTTAGGTAAACGGTTTTGTTCTCCCGGAGTATTAACTTGTTTTTGCAGTCTTTTCAGGGTATGGGACTTCAGAAAAAGCAGAGAAATCTTCCATAAGTACAGGAGAGAATCACATGTTTAAAGAGCTTAATCCTGATGAAGTTACTACGGAATGGAACAATTCCTATCTTTTCAGTAGCAGGGAAGATGCCTTAGAAAAGCTTGGGGCATTAAAAAATAGCTCGGAAGAAATAAACGAAACTTATCGTCCGGAATTTGAGAAGCTATCCGGGACTGCTTTACTCAGGTATCTGGAAGCCGAAAAAGAGTTTTCAAGATCCATTGATATTCTCTACACTTATGCATACACTCAACTCAGCAAAAACGTGAATGAGCAGTTCTTCATGTCTCTTCTTGCGGATACTCAGGACCTGCTTACAGAATATAAAAAGGTTAATGCCTTTGCAACCGTGAAACTGACCTCACTCAATAAGGAGGAATGGGTCAGGCTCTTTTCCGAAGAACCAAAACTTGAGGTATACAGGGCTTATCTTGAAGCGACCTATATCAGGTTTGCAGAGCACAGGCCGGTAGATGAAGCCCAGGCTGTATATCTTGCAGAGATTGAAAATCAGCGCATGAAACTGGAGACTGAGGCCCTTTCCAAAATCACCAATACAGTCACAATGGCAGGAAGCATAACTCTTGAGAACGGGGAAGAGTTCTCAGTAAATTCCCAGTCCTACAATACTCTGCTTTCAACAGACCAGAGCCGGGAAAACAGGATGAGATGTTATGATAAGAGGTTTTACCATCTGATAAACGAGTCCGATTCAATGGCTTCTCTCTATGCGGAAAAAGCCCGCCTTGATGACCTTGCTGCAGGACAGCTAAACTACCCGGACTCTTACGAAGCCAGCCTGTACGGCCTTTATCTCACAAAGAATCAGGTTGATGACATGAATACGGTTTTTAAGGAGAGAAAACCCGTATTCGAAGCTTATAATGAGTTCAGGAGGAAAAAGCTCGGGCTTGAAACGCTCAGGCCGTATGACCTTATTTTGCAGTTGACGGGTCAATCTGGTAAAAATTACACCTATACAGCTGCTTTACAGGAGATCCAGAAATCCTATTCCGGGATGGATTCCCGTTTCAACGAAATTTTCTTAAAAACAGTAACCGAAAATTTCATAGACGTATATCCTGCCCCCGAAAATGGAAAACAACCAGGAGGTTACTGTTACGGCCTCTTTGCTCTGAAGGCTCCGGCCCTGATTTTTATGAACTACAACGGCATTATCAGTGATCAGAAGACTCTTACTCATGAGCTCGGGCACGGAATCAACTTCTATCTGATGGGCAATTCCGTGGATTATCTCTACTGCACAGGCCAGATCTATGAAATGGAGGTCCCATCCACTTTCAACGAAGAACTCTTTGTTGATTATGTGGTCGAAAACTCGGACAAGGAAACCGCAGTTGCCGTGCTTGCCCAGCATATAGGGGAATACCAGAACTACTTTACCCGCCAGCCCATGATTACGGAATTCGAATATAAGGCCCACCAGTTATGTACTGAAAAAAGCAATGAAAACGGAACTGTCAGCGGAACAGAACTCAATGCCCTCTGGACAGCCCTCTCTAAAGAATACAGGAGCGACTCAGTAGAATATTACGCTGAAGATTCTGCGGAATGGACCTACATTAACCACATCTACCTGACAAACAACTACTATACTTTCAACTACGCGATATCAAAGGCAATAACTCTCGCCCTCTTCAAACAGTACAGGGAAGCCCCGGAAACCTTCAACAAAAACTACATCGCCTATCTCTCTGCAGGTTCGATAATGCCTCCTGAAGAAAAACTCAAGAAATATTTCGGAATCGAGATCAACAGGCAGCTCTTTGAAGATGCCATGGATGTCGTGGAGTTGAGAATTCAGGAGCTAGATAAACTGGAAAATGGCTGATGAACCTGAATTTCTCTTAAACCTGTTCTCATTAAAATTCTCAGATAAATATAAGCTCCTCCGCCAGTTTGCCTGGCGGCCCTGAAAAAAAGCAGAAAAGAGAAGCCCTAATGAAAAATAGACTCGAAAAGCGTATTTTTCAGGCAGAATTCGATTTTTTCATTTTCTGTTTTTTACGGCTTCTTCGATAGTTTTTTACTTTCGGGTTTTTTCTTCTGTTTTCTCTTTTAGGGAAAGACCGCTCTCCTGCGTCGAGCGTGACAAAAACGACATGATAAGGTGAATGACGTTGTATGGATTAAGAAATATCTATAAATTAGTCCAATTGAGCGCAGTGAAGCTCATAGCTAAACTCCATAAATTAGTCTAATTGAGCGAGCGAAGTTCACGGCTAAAACTTATAAATTAGCCCTCTTGAGCGCAGCGAAAAGGGCAGCGTACTGTTGCGATTACATCGCAACTCCCAGGAAATCTTCGATTTCCTGTGATCCCAAAGTGCAATTCGGGAGATGCAATCATGTAACGGTGAACGACCTGTTTCTTCATTCAGGCATTGTATGCATCATATATCTGTGCGACCCATACAACCATTCCCATTAAAATCCCTATTCCAATAATGCTCATGAATGCGCTGATTAGCAGGGCTGCCCAGACGCCAAGTGCCTTGGACACGTGCCCCTTTACAACCTGACCCAGTCCAGGGATGAAAAAAGAGAATAGTGCTGGAACGCCGTGTGTTTTTTTGTAACTCACAAATTTACCCTCCCTTATTTATAGCAAATATGCTGACTAAATGCTAATTACTAAAAATATTCGTTACTTTAATTAATTTGTTTAATTATTAAAATATGGGGTAATGAGTTCTTTAGTAAAATGAATAACTGTAAGCTTCGAAAAAGGCTTATATCCTCAGGACTCGAAAACACCGATAAGACTAAACCGAAACTCTCAACGAAAATTATGATCCACAAAAAGCAAACCGAAAAATCCTTTGAATGGGACCCTCCTGCTCCTTCAACAGTCTATATTAAAATCAAAAATCTTCCGTATGAAACCTTCAAAACGCGGCTGAACCAGGGACTGGTTACTACCGAGCTTGACCAGATACGGTACCGTCTGGAGAGGCACATCTACTGCTGTGAGGTCTGTTCGAAATACATAAACGGGTACTGTATAATCACTAACCGAAAGGCTGAGTCCGGATGGATCTGCAAGTCCTTCGTGCCAAAAGAGGAATTTATATATCTTGATACCAGGCCTGGCCGGGAGGATTCAGCAGGGTTCAGGTACCTCTCTGAAACCGGGCTTGAAAAGGATAGTCCAGAAGGTGGGGGGGAAGACGGAAGTCCGGAAAGCACAGAGGCAGAAGACCTCTATGAAAAAGGAGTGGCTCTTTACAGACAGGGAAGGTTAAGACTCGCGATTCAAGCCTTTGACCGTGTGCTTGAAGAAAAACCTCTGGATTTTGCAGCCATGTTCCGTAAAGGAAATTCCCTGCTGAAACTCAAACGCTATGAGGAAGCTCTCGAGATCTTCAAAAGAGCCTCGGAAATTAGGCCTGATAACGCAGGGCTCTGGGCTAACCTGGGGTTTGCTCTAACAAAGCTTGAGCACTTCCGGGAAGCTCTTGAGGCTTTTGAGAAATCGATTTTCCTGAACCCTGTGCAGAAACACGCCTGGGAAGGCAAGGATGCAGTGCTCGCCCGGATACGCTTTTGTGAAGAGAAACTCAGCGAATCTGAAAAAGCCCTGGAAAGAAATCCTGATGACCCGGATACCCTGTTTGAAATTGGGAAACTCCATCTCAGACTTGGAGAGCAGGAAAAAGCTGTGCAGTCTTTTAAAAAAGCCCTTGAGATAAAACCTGAAAATGCCGAAGCCTGGCAGCTCCGGGGAAAAATTCTCTTTAAAGCCGGTTCGGAAAAAGAGGCACTGCACGCTTTTGAGAAGGCAACCCGTCTGAAGCCCGATCATCCCGAAGCCTGGTATGAAAAGGGAATGGTTTTCCTTAAACTTGGAAATCCGAGGGGAGCAGAAAATGCTTTTAAGATTGCAGCTGACCTCTGGGATAGTAAAGGGCTCAAAACAAAAGCTGAAAGTGCCCGTGAAAAAGTTAAAAGGCTGAGTTCCGAGAAAGCATAACCTTTTCGGGACTTTTTTCCTTCAACTTCTACTTTTTATGTTTTCTGTTTTTTAATTGTTCTCATACGCTCCCTGATTTCTAAATAATATTAATCGATTAATCAGAGTAGCCTGATTCCTGAAGTTTACAGATATAAGTTCACAGATATAAGTTCACAGATATAAGTTCACAGATATAAGTTCACAGATATAAGTTTACAGATATAAGTTTACAGATAAGCATGAGTTACATAACGCCGCATCATCCTGTGGCTGTTGAAATAATATGCAACCATACCTATTGAGTTGTTAATCAGTTTAAACCATTCATCTTTGCGGTCGTAATACATGGGGACGATAATGTAGTAGAGTTTGTTGTAAAGGTCATCAAGCTCAGAGAGCCTGGCTTCTTCTACGGAAAGATGTTCTTCGAGCTGGGGTCCTATTGACCAGCCAGTTACCCCTTCGATCCATCCTTCAATCCACCAGCCGTCAAGTATGCTAAAATTTACGACCCCATTATGGGCAGCTTTCATGCCGCTTGTGCCCGAGGCTTCATAAGGGCGAGTTGGAGTGTTCAGCCAGAGGTCAACTCCGGAAACCATTTTAGCGGCCAGGTCCATATCATAATTTTCCAGAAAGACGATCTTGATCTCGTTCCGGAGCGTTTCTATGGTTTTGAAAATATCTCTTATGAGCTGTTTTCCAGCCTCGTCATGCGGATGGGCTTTGCCTGCAAAGATAAGCTGAATCCTGCCTCTCCTGTTTACCTTTCTGAGCCTTTCAAGGTCGGAGAGGATTAAGGTTGCGCGTTTATACTCTGTCATACGCCGTGCAAAACCTATTGTCAGGGTCTCATAGTCCATGCCTGCATCTGTTCTTTTGTTAACCTCATCTATGAGCGCTTTTTTTGCATTCCAGTGAGCTTCCCAGATCTCGTCATCCGGGATTCCTCCGATCCTTACCAGGAGTTCGGGTTCATTTGCCCAGCCAGGCAGATAGCGGTCAAAAAGTTGCCTGAAAAAAGGAGATGTCCAGGTATAGGAGTGAACACCGTTTGTTATTGCCTGGATTGAATATCCGGGAAAGAGTTCGCTTGAGACCCGGCTGTGCCGTTTTGTGACGCCGTTGACATAGTTGGACAGGTTAAGGGCAAAAAGGCTAGTATTAAAACGGTCTGCCCCTCCAAACCTTCGGAGGATTTCCACCTCGTTTTTATCCCGGATCAGGTCTTCCACAAGCCCGTAATCAAACTTGTCATGCCCTGCTTCCACAGGAGTATGGGTGGTAAAAATACAGAGGTCCTTTACTTTCGTAGGGTCCTTACCATTGCGTTTTAAAAGTTCCAGAGCAAGCAGGCTTGAGTGCCCTTCATTCATATGGTATTTCCGGATCTTAAAGCCAAGTGCCTCAAGCATCCTCACTCCCCCTATCCCGAGCACAATTTCCTGCCTGAGCCTGTAGGGATGTTCACCCCCATAAAGAAAATCGGTGATCCCGCGGTCTTCCCAGGAGTTCCCTTCTACATTGGTATCGAGAAAAATAATGGGTACGCAGCCACCTGTCAGGCTCTTGCAGTTATAGTGCCATGCCTGGATTTTAACGTCCCTGTCCTGAATTTTAACGCTCACTTCCTGCTGCATTTTGGTCATCAAATGTGAAGGGTCCCACTCTTCAGTTTGTTCGGTCTGGCTTCCGGAAGCGTCAAGACTTTGCCTGAAATATCCTTTATTGCTAACCAGAGTTACAGCTACAAGCGGAATATTAAGGTCTGAAGCCGAACGAATCGTATCGCCTGCAAGTACGCCCAGCCCTCCTGCATAGGTCGGGATTTCATTGCGAAGCCCTATTTCCATGGAAAAATAAGCAATTTTCTGTCCTTTCAATACTCCTTGAAAACTATCTTCCATATTGTAAATCCCCCTTTCTTTATCTTAGCACAGGTGCACTTAAAAAAGTCTCTGGTAATCGCCTTTCGTAAATGTTTTTAATAATTATCACTGTAATTATCACTGTAATTATCACTGTAATTACTTTTACTAATTATATTTATGAAGATGGCTCCGGGGATATATTAAATTGATCTATTGAATTGACTTAGAAAGTCAAATCAATCTTTCAATAAACCAGAACCCATTTTTCAATGACTAATTTTTTTTGATAATAAACGGCTGGCAGGATGAGGCTGTCAAAGAATTCGTAAAAAAACTTATTTAATATCTCTTACCTGAAACTCCCAACTTCCGAAAAAAAAGCCAAATTAGAGTTTGGCATATATATTTTTCCCCTGGTTTTTATTTTTTCCTGTTAATTGCCATGTTTAGACATTCCATCGGTCAAACATTAATGAGCCTCTGCATCATGATACATCTGGAAGTTCAAACCACAATCTTTTTAATTTATTATGTGTTTCTATGTAGTTATAGCAAAAAGACTAAATATGTGATATTTTCTCATAGCTTCCTGTAAAAGGTTCCTGTATGGAGAATAAGATGGCTAAAGCGGCTTCGAACTCGGCTAAAAACGGAAGTAATGGCAGGCAAAAGTCCTCCAAATATCTCAATGAGATGGCTTTATGCAATGCACTTGAGATGGCAAAGGAACTAATCTCAGTACTAAATAAAGTTCCTGTCACTGTTTTCCTATGGCGGCCAGAGAAGTACTGGCCTGCAGAGTTTGTTTCTGAGAACATAAAGCAGTTCGGGTATACGGTAGAAGAATTCACGTCAGGAAAACTTCTATATGGGAACATTGTGCACCCTGACGACCTTGAAAGAGTCGAAAGAGAGCTCTCAAGAAGGATCGAAGAAGACAACGTTGATTTTTCTCAGGAATACCAGATACTGACAAAGTCCGGGGAAGTACGCTGGGTTGATGAAAGAACCTTTATCGAAGCCGATGAGAACGGGGTCGTAAAGTACCTTAAAGGCATAATTCTTGATATTACCGAAAGAAAACGAAAAGAGAAGCTGCTTTATATCCAGAGGGACCTTGGAATTGCTCTGAGCACTTCGACTTACCTGGACGAGACACTTGACAGGCTGCTGGATTCATGCCTTCAGATAGATGAAATCAATGCCGGGGGTATCTATCTGATTGATGACGAGACCGGCGATATGACTCTTGCCATCCATCGCGGTCTCTCTCCTACCTTTGTCGAGAATGCTTCCTATTATAATGCAAATTCTCCAAATGCCAAGCTCGTTATGATAGGGCAGCCTGTCTATAAGCAGCACATAGACCTCCTTCTTACCTCCAGAGATGATGTGCTCCGGCAGGAAAACCTCAGGGCTACGGCAATAATTCCTGTAAGGTCCGGAAAAAAGGTTATTGCCGCCTTTTATCTTTCCTCGAGGATGGAGTATGAGCTTTCGGATAGTGTGCGCACGGTTATTGAAACCATTGCGACCCAGTTTGGGGTTTTTATTTCACGGATCCGGCTTGAAGAAAAACTAAAAGAGTGTGTGAAGAAGCGAAAGGCTTGATTGCTTCTTCCATTTTGACTTTTACCCCTACCTTCTTTTCAATGGAGGTTCATTACCTCTCAGACTTTGTGTGGAGTAAAATTATGCACACGAAGCGATAGCTGCTGGCTGGAAAAAACCCTTAATCTTGATACCTTAATCTTGATAACTATTACTTACCGTACACTTTTATGTGCTCGATTTCCAGATCAAAATCTCCTTTCTGTCCGGCAATCATGAAACCAAAGGATCTGATATCTTCGGGGTTTAGAGGAACAGCGTTCTCCACTTTCCTACCTCTGAAGAAGGGAAGGAACTTTCCAAAAGGAATTTCAACATCTATCCACTGCCCTTCCCGGGTTTCAAATATATGCTGGTATAGGAACCCGTCATGATGCCTTTCGGTCTTCATGTTAAGCCTGTAGGTCTTCCCGTCTCCTTTTACCCGGAGAAGGACGCCTTCAAAGGCTTTCAGGTCAAAGGTATCGTTTTTAGAGCGCACAGAAGCGAATCCCAGCAGTTCCTCATTCAGTTCTACCTCCCCTTTAAAGTGGGCCTTTCCTCCGGAATAAACCAGATGGCTTCTTGAAGTCCCGCCCATCACCCTATCGTCCATACTGACCCATTTAAGGGTTTCTGCCGGGTTTTTGAAATCAAAGACAAACATTTTTTTCTTCACTTCTTTATGTTTATTATAATCTTTATGGAATTGCAACTCACCCCTAATATTTGCTTTTTTCGGTCCTGGACAGTTGAGATCTCGAAAAAATACATCTCATGATCTCGAATATTGATAGGATTTTCCGGAACCTTCGGAGGGTGGAACTGTCCATCACCTGAAGCGCGGAAGGATAAGGGTCGTATCGCTACCTTCTATTGTTTTTGTTCCTGCGTTTTCTTCAAGTACGGCTCTGACTTTTAAGGGTACTTCCCTGCAGAAGCATTTTCTAAGGTCCAGCTGAATCATCAGTTCATGACAATCAAGGCTCATAACGAGGTCTTTATACCCGTCAGAATCAATGTCTCTGTATTCCATAGCATACGGCTCCACTTCCCCTGCCGACTTTACCGAACTTACCTTTACTGAGTTTTCCAGTATTTTTTCAACATCCAGTTCGGCCGATCCCAGGACCGCAATCTTCGTACTTCCCGACTCCATTGTTTTCACACAGTTAACATCTTTGTCAGGATTGACTCTGACTTCCACATCCATAACGTCTGTCTGTCCCTCTCCTCCCTGATCGGAAACATAAGATTCCGAGCTGGCGGCAGGAGATGCTGTGGCGGCTATCAGTAAAAACATTAAACAGAAACAAGAAATTTTCCAGAATATTGAAATTTTTTGCATATCATAATTCATTGATGGTCTCCCCCTACATTTCTATAATGGATTTCAAAATACATATATTTACAGGAAATTATATTATGCATTGTATTTTTTTGAAAGAGTAGGCTTCAACCCAGCAGGCTGGCTCAGGATAAGAACTGATAATTATAAGCAAAATTTAAGAAGCAAAATTTAAGAAGCAAAATTTAATAAGCAAAATTTATAAGTTTTGTTTCTATAAATTGTATAGGGAAAACAACCGTGAACAGGGAGGAGAGTTTTTTTCCTGTTATGGGATCAGAGGCCTATTGCAGATATGCAGATATCTTGCGGGTTCGAAATATGAGGCTTATCAAAAGCTTATCAAAGGCTTATTAAAAGAAGTTCTACTGAGTAATACTACAAACTGGTGGGGGAAGATGACAGACGAGCTCAAAGAGAAGATTTACGAGTACCTTGCAACTCATTACTACCTTAACCTGGCAACCGTAAGCCCGGAAGGAAAACCAATGGCCCATACTATGGCATATGTTTCCGAGAACGCAACCGTTTATTTTGCGACCAGGAAAGACACCCGAAAAATCCGGAACATAACGAACAACCCGGATGTGGCTTATACGGTTGATGAAGACGAACCTGACTGGTTTGGTATGCAGGCCCTCCAGGTGGAAGGTAAAGCCTCAATAGTGACCGATGAAGGGGATCTTCGGAGAATCGGAGAAATCATGACAGCAAAATTCCCGATTACTGCTGATATGCCTCCTGATCCCTACACCATCCTGATAAAAGTTGAACCCAAAGTTGTTTATTTCCTGGATTACAGTGTTGAATTCTGGTACAGGGCAAAAGTGGATTTCTAAGAGTCAACTACCCGCTAAATCAAAAGATATAACGGGTTTCCTGCTAAGGGTTTATGAACATTTAAGGGTTAGCTAAAAAACGTATTTTTTGTTTTTCTTTCAAAATCCAAAAAACGATATTTTTTTTTAAATATAATATCCGAAAATGAAAATCCAACAAACAGAAATAAATAAAAAATGTAAAAAAGGTCGTTTTTCAGAAATACTGTTTTCAGAAATACTGTTTTCAGAAATACTGTTTTCAGAAATACTGTTTTCAGAAATACGGTTATTCCGGTGGAATCAGCACTTTGTCTATTACGTGGATGACTCCGTTGCTGGCTTCTATGTCCGTTGCAGTGACGTTTGCATCCCCTACTTTTACCCCTTCGGTTGTATCTACTGGGAGTTCGTTTCCTTCAAGCGTTTTTATGGATGTCATGTCCACAACATCGACAGCCATATACTTTCCGGAGGCCACGTGGTAAGTAAGCACTCTGGTCAGGGCTTCCTCATCTTTGAGCAGGCTGTCGAGCGTACCTGCCGGAAGGGCTGCAAAAGCCTCATCTGTCGGGGCAAAGACCGTGAAGGGACCTTCGCCGCTAAGGGTCTCCTCAAGCCCTGCAGCTTTTATGGCCGTGACAAGAGTTTTGAAAGAACCTGCATCTTCCGCAGTTTGAACGATATTCTTATCCGGCACTGTTTCGGTTTTATTTTCGCCAGCTATATCTTCTGCTTCTTCAGCAAGATCTCCTGCTCCTTCAGTTACTTCTTCGACCATTCCACCGGTTTCATTTTCCACTTCCTGTGTCGGGCTTGAACAGCCGGAAGCAAACAGGACCACTGCTATAAGCAATGCTACAATAAGTCCAATTTTCCTGATAATTTTTCCCCCTGTAAAATAAAAATATATATCAAATCATATACTGCATTGTATATTTTCACATATGATATATGCTAATCTTTATATAACTTTATCTGAGCTTAAACCAAAATAAACGCTTTTTTTAGATTTTGAACTAATATAAGTGTCTATTTTAAATTTCTGAACTAAAATAAGCGCCTATTTTAAATTTCTGAACTAATAGCAGTATTTTTTTGATTTTATTGGTTATTTAAGTTATTTTTGAAATTATGAGATAAAATAGGCATAATTTAAAGTTTATGAGCTAAAATGAGTATCTTTTTGGAATTAATGCTCAAAAAAAGCTTTTTTAACAGGCGGTCTCAAAACTATACATGATCGTATACATGATCGTATATTTTGGTAAGAAATATCGGAATGCTTATCTTCTTAAAAAATATATCTTACATAAAAAGTATACTTATTAAGAAAATTAATTCCTGAGTTCCACTATATGCTTATTAAGAAAACTAATCCCTGTGTTTCACTATGTTCATTACACACTGATGGAGAAACTCGACAAGTTCTGGAGTGAAACGATAGTACCAGCTACTATCACTTATGGACTTATTTGCTTCTTTTTCATATTCTCTTTTCAAAAGTTGGCAAGTGTATGCTATAAGCGTACACCAAAATTGAGAGTTAAAACCCAAAAGACGATGGCAGGGTCAATTTTACGCTCACGTACTATGAGACCAGTTTCTTTGGTAGTTTGCCTTAACACTCTTTGGGAAACATTTCCCGAAGAGAGTCTTCAAGAGTAGGGGGCGAGGAGGCATAGATGCACTAATATTTAGAGAATTAATATAAAAACGCATACTTGAGGGGGTTTCTAACGCTTAACCGATGACGTATGAATTAGTTTTTGTTCATTTTTTAGATTTTTGACCCTCAACGAGCTCAACCGGCATCTAAAACAAGCTAAGACCCATAAGATTAAATAACTTTCAACCTTATTTCCCCTGAAATCGGTGCTGGCAAGAGGAGTTCAAAATCATCCAACACCTAAAAATAGATAAAGAATATAGGTTAGAAAAATCAAGCATCTTATATTATTATGGTGCAGACCGGAAATTGTTACCTTTAAGTTCACCTCATATTTCACCTGATGTTGCATTCAGGCTACCGAAAAGCAGGTGAAAGTCCGATTAATTTAAAAATTCAAAATTGAGGCTTAAAAAGATGCAGTACCAGGCAACAGTAACTATTGAACAGAAAGCAGGCATGCTTGACCCTGAAGGCACCACCGCTAAAAGGGCTCTCGGACACCTTGGATATGCAGTTGAAAGCGTAAAGACCGCAAAACTGTATGAAATAGTGCTCGAAGCCGAATCTGCAGAAGTTGCGGAGCAGAAGGTTGATGAGATGTGCCAGAAGCTTATTGCAAACCCACTCATCCACAACTACACTATAAAGCTCAAGGAACTTAACTGAGGGCTCCCTGCAGGAATAAAGGGATTGAAGAATAAAATCCAGAAGGCTAAATTTTTTGAAAATACTAAAGTAAGGTTGAGGGAAAAAAATGAAGATTGCCATTATTCAGTTCGGAGGCACAAACTGCGACATGGACGTACTTCATGTCCTTAAAGACGTGGTTGGTGTGGATGCCGAAACTGTCTGGTACAAAGACGAAAACCTGGCCGGTTTTGACGGAGTCGTTGTTCCGGGCGGCTTTTCCTACGGAGATTACCTCAGAGCAGGGGCGATTGCAGCCCGAACTCCGATTATGGATTCCGTAAAAAAAATCGCAGCCGAAGGAAAACCTGTGCTTGGGATCTGCAATGGTTTCCAGGTGCTGACCGAAGCCCGGCTTCTCGAAGGGGCTCTTACCACAAACGAGTACCCAAAATTCAGGTGCCACGGGGCCAATCTCAGAGTTGAGACCACTGATACTCCCTTTACCTCGAAGTTCAGGAAAGGCGAGGTTATAAGGATGCCCATCGCCCACATGGAAGGTAAGTTCTTTGCTGAAGAACAGACCCTGGCAGACCTTGACGAAAACGAACAGGTTGTTTTCCGTTACGTAGACGAAAAAGGAAGAGCAACGGATAAAGCCAATCCCAACGGCTCCCTGGAAAACATCGCAGGAATAGTAAACGCTTCAAGAAACATTCTCGGCCTCATGCCCCATCCGGAAAGAGCTTCCGAATCGATCCTTGGTTCAGATGACGGCAGGCGGATTTTCGAGTCAATGGCGGATTATATTACTGAGAACTTCTAATCCGCTTTTTATTTTTTAGTTATTTGCTTCCCGGCTTTCATACCTTCACTTTTTCCCGGCTTTATCCAGTTCTTCCTTTATGTTTAGTTCTTCCTTTATGTTTAGTTCTTCCTTTATGTTTAGTTCTTTTCTTCTGTTTAGTTCTTCTCTTATGTTTTCCACAGTCTTCCAGGACTGCCTGACGATAGCGGGAAACTCTCCGTGGTGTTCTTCTCCCCATTTCAACAGGAAATCTTTTGTCTTCTGGTCCGAAGGATAGCCGCTTCCGAAATCCATACCCCATTCTTTCTTGAGCTCCTCGATAAGCTCGTCCCTGCGCACTTTTGCAATGATAGAAGCTGCCGAGACTACAGGATACGTTGCATCTGCCTGGTGCATGGAAACGATCTCTATTTTCTTTGCATGGTCAGGACTGGTTTTTGCATACTGCCTGCGAAGGTTTTCGGCAAAGCGTTCAGCTTTTACGTCAGCAGCATCGGCATATACGATATCCGGTTTCAGCTGTTCGAGCACTTTTGCAAAGCAGACAACCATGATCTCGTTCATTGTCATAATTTTCCGGAGCTCGTCAATCTGAGAGGGGCTGATCTCAAGGACGAAAAAGCCGTCTGCGTGTTTTTTAATCTGGGCTGCAAGCTGCTCCCTTTTTTTCGGCGTCAGCTTCTTGGAATCCGCAACCCCCAGCACCTTGAGGATATGGGCTTTAGATTCATCGATTTTTACGCCTCCTATGCACATGGGCCCGATTACCGGACCTTTTCCGGCTTCATCAATTCCTGCGATAATCATTCTCGGCTGTCTCCTGATTTGAAGGAAGAAAGTTTTTTTACTTTATAAAAGTAGGTAAAGGTATATTTTTTCAAAGTATTAAACAGGACTCTATAAGAATCCTCTAAAAACAAACCTCCATTGATTTGAACTTAATGGCTTGACACATTTTTGTTTATTCATTTTCAGTTTTCTGCAGCTAATTTTGATAGGTTTTCATAAACTCAATAATATAATGTTTCAACTCTTTGAAATAGTACATTCATGCCTCAACTCTTAAATAAATATTAAATGAAAAAGAAAAACTCAACTGTTAAATATCTTAAAAGAAACCTACTTTAATATTTTAAGATAAGATCATGTAAGTTAAGTGAACGAGGTAGATTTCAAGGTCTTTAAAGAATTTGGAAATTTTTCCAATATAGTGCCATTTCTTTCTTGGTTGGAAGTCTTAATATCTTCCTATGTAAGCCCTTAAAAATGATTCTCTGCCTTCCGACTTTAATTTTTCACTTATGAATATTTATATTGAGCCTGCGGAATGCCCTGTATTAAAAGAAGGACATTATCGGGGTTATAAGGATTATCACAGTGTGAAATGCTATGTATTATGCTCATTCTACAGACAGACAAGATAAATCTGATTGGCAATTCCTAAAAGATCATCTGGAAAATGTAGCAGATATTGCTTCAGGATTTTCTAGAGAGTTCAATGCCAAACAATTTGGATATGCTGCAGGTTTACTACACGATATTGGGAAATACTCCCCTGAATTCCAGAGGCGTTTAGATGGCACCAATATCAGAGTCGATCATTCTACTGCAGGCGCACAAGAGGCTAGAAAACTTTACGGAATATTTCAAAGTCGTATACTGGAATATATCATAACCGGGCATCATGGAGGCCTTCTCAACTATGGAACTAAAGAATGTGGACTCGATGAACGTTTATCAAGGTCGTTTTTACCGGATTATTCTGCATACAAAAGTGAAATTTTAGCTCCAGATCTGAACAAAGTTCGTCCCAGTCTTACTCCCATCAACAATAAGATGGGGTTTTCAATTTCGTTTTATACCCGTATGCTCTTCTCATGCCTGGTTGATGCTGACTTTCTTGATACAGAACGATTTCTTTCACCTGACAAATCCTCTCTCAGAGGGCAATATGAGCAGTTCAACGAGCTTTTCACAAAATTTGATAACTACATGAAAATCAAACTTTCAACAGCTGAAGAAAACCCGATCAACAGATATCGAAGAGAAATATATGAACAGTGCATAGAGAAGGCAGAATTGCCACCACAGATGTTTTCTCTAACTGTCCCTACCGGCGGAGGAAAAACTCTCTCATCAATGGCATTTGCTCTGAACCATTTGAAAAAACATAATTTGAACCGAATTCTCTATGTCATACCATATACAAGCATTATAGAACAGAACGCTGATGTATTCCGCGATATTTTTGGAAATCAAAATGTGCTTGAACACCATAGCAACTATGATCCGAAAAATGAAAAATCTGAAAATACTGATACTGCACAGGAAAAATTGAAACTCTCATCTGAAAACTGGGACATTCCTATCGTTGTTACAACCAATGTCCAGTTTTTTGAATCTCTTTTTTCCAATCGAGTTTCTCGATGTCGCAAGCTGCATAATCTTGCAAAAAGTGTGATAATTCTTGATGAAGCTCAGATGCTGCCTACAGGCTTTTTAAAACCGTGCCTTTCAGCTCTTTCTGAACTGGTAGTCAATTACGGATCAACAGTAGTTATCTGTACCGCGACTCAGCCGAATCTTAATGGGCTTCTGGATGAAAGTGTCAAGCCTATTGAGATTATACGTTCACCTCAAGAACTGTATGAAGTATTCAGACGAGTCCATGTGACAGATCTTGGGGATATGGCAGATGCCGATCTTTCAGCTAAACTTAATGCGCATAAACAGGTTTTGTGTATTGTTAACACTCGAAAACACGCACAAAAATTGTATGAACAACTCTCTGGGTCCGAAAGTTGCTATCACCTGAGTGCAAGAATGTGTCCGGTCCACAGAAGAATGAAACTGAAAAAGATCAAAGATCTGCTGAGAACTGGGGCTGAATGCCGCGTAGTTTCCACCCAGCTTATCGAAGCAGGCGTTGATATTGATTTTCCTGCCGTGTACCGGGTGATGGCTGGGATTGATTCTGTCTGTCAGGCTTCTGGAAGATGTAACCGTGAAGGAAAACTGGATTCCGGAGATGTGTATGTTTTCCGATCCACTGAAGCCTATGGCAAGGTGACATCCTGGCAGAGCCGTGTTGCTGAGATTGGAAGTATGATCTTTGATGAATGGGATGATCCTTTATCACTCCCTGCTGTGGATAGATATTTTGAGAAACTTTATTCCTATGAGGGTGACGGGCTTGATAAAAAGAAAATTCTTCCCTCTTTTGAAGAGAGATTGAGAGATATTGCATTTCCATTTGAGGATGTAGCTGATGCGTTCAACCTCATTGAGAATAATACACGGGATATCATTATTCCGTATGATGACAAAGCCAGAGCCATTATCAAACAGATCCAGTATACTGGATTTCCTGGGAATTATGTTCGAAGTTTACAGGGGTATACAGTAAGCATTTATCTCGAAGAGTTCAAGGCGCTGGAAAGAATCAATGCAATTTCCTCCATAGCTGATAGATTTTTTGTTTTGGATGGTGGAGGAAATTATTATTCTGAAAATATTGGACTGTTAAACCTGGAATGTAATCGTGATTATAATTCATTGTTAATTACTTAAAGAGATTCAAAATCGGTATTCTTTACTAGATACCGAAGATTTAAATAATTCATTATTCATTACTATAGTGAGGTGATTGGAATAGCATTTGGAATTAAACTGAAAGTATGGGGGGATTATGCCTGCTTCACGCGACCTGAGATGAAAGTTGAACGTGTCAGTTATGATGTCATAACTCCTTCAGCAGCGCGTGGAATTCTTGAAGCGATTTACTGGAAGCCTGCGATTTGCTGGAAGATTGACAGAATTCACGTTCTGAATCCCATCAAGTTTGACAATATCCGCAGGAATGAGAGGTCGGGAAAAATACCGGCAGGTAAAGTGAAAACTGCGTTTAAGGGAGGGGATGTTGCTCTTTACCAGGATTCCACAGAGGATACGGTTCAAAGAGCTTCCCTTGTTCTGCGTGATGTCAGTTATATTATTGAGGCACACTTTGAGATGACCAACTGCGCTGGGCCTGACGAAACCGTCGAAAAACATTATAATATTGCACTTCGGCGGATGAGAAAAGGACAGTGTTTCCATCATCCGTATTTTGGCTGTAGGGAATTCCCGGTTCAATTTGAATTAATTGAGGAGGAAGCTCCTGCATCATATTATCATGGAAAAAAAGAAGGGGAAAAAGATCTTGGATTCATGCTCTATGATATTGATTTTTCTGACGAGATGAAAGCCGTTTTTTTCCGTGCCCATATGGTGGATGGGATTATTGATGTTCAGAAATGCCTGTGTAATGGAGGAGTGTCATGATCATTCAGTCCCTCTGCCGTTGTTATGATGTCCTTGAGGGGGATGAGAACGCTAATATTCCAAAATTGGGATATAGCAGCGCCAATGTGTCATTTGCCCTTGTCATTTCTTCTGATGGCGTTCTTTCGCATATTATTGATCTCCGGAGTGATGACAAAAAACCAAAACCCAGGAATATGGACGTTCCTAATCAGAAGTCTCGTTCTAGCGGAGTATTTCCATATTTTGTCTGCGAGAATGCAAAATATGTCTTTGGTGTAGAAAAACTGAAAAGAGATACATTTGAAACGAAATTTAATCTTTCTTCATCCGAGGATAATCCTGCCGAGTATAAGGTATTGGAAGAGAACGATAAAGAGGTTACTCTGGTTTATCGACGTTCAAGGGAGTGCTTTGAGGCCTTCAAAGCCTTTCATCACAGTATATTAGACGATCTGGAAGATCCTGGTGTCCGTGGATTCCTTGCTTTTCTGGATGAATGGAATCCAGAAGAGTTTCTTGAAAATCCAAAGATCCATCAGTATAAAGATGACCTTCTTGCTGGTGGAAACTGCGTTTTTGAGTGTGACGGGAGTTTTTTACATCAGAAAACCGTGGTGAGAAACGCCTGGGAAAATTACTCTCAGGATGAGGCTGATGGCAAATTTGTTTCCCAGTGTCTGGTGAGCGGAAAATTAGAGCCTGTATCACCGATACATCAAAAGATAAAGGGCGTTGTCGGGGCTCAGTCGGCAGGGGCTTCCCTTGTCAGTTTCAATGATGATGCATTCTGTTCTTATGGAAAAAAACAGAGTTTTAATTCCTCAGTCAGTGAATCATCGATGTTCAAATACACGACTGCCCTGAATTACCTTCTTTCAAGTCAGAGTAATAGAATTCGGATTGCTGATACAACAGTCATTTTCTGGGCTGAGACAAATGAGAAATCCTGTGAAGACCTTGTGAAATTCTTTTTTGTTCCTCAGGAAACTGAGAAGAATGAAGAAAATCAGGAGATAGGGAAGAATGAAGAAAATAATGTAGAGGTTTCTCGAGTACAGGACACCAACCAACTCCAGCAGATCGAGGGTATTCTCAATAAGGTTCGAATTGGCAAAAAAATAAATCAAGAGGACATTGGGACAGATCGAGAGACGAATTTTTATATCCTTGGTTTGTCCCCTAATAATGCACGGCTCGCTGTCCGTTTCTGGTATGTTGACAGTATTGGGGATTTAATTGAAAGGGTGGCCCGCCATCATCTGGACATGGAGATCATTCGGGATGATTATGGTCCACGATACATCTCAGTATATCGCCTATTGAATGAGACCGTCCCTCAGAGTTCAGACAAAAAAGTAGTTTCACCACTCCTTGGTGGCCTGATTATGCGCTCGATCCTGACCAATACGGTCTATCCTGTCTCGTTATACAGTGCGATCCTGAGCCGTGTGAAAGTTGAGGGTTCAATAAACTTTGTTAGAGCTGGTTTTATCAAGGCATATCTGCTCAGATTGAGCAGAGTTGGATTATCGAATGTAAAGCAGGATTTGATTACCATGAGTTTAAATGAAGAGAGTTCAAATGTGCCATATCGTCTTGGAAGGTTGTTTGCTGTTCTTGAAAAGGCACAGAATGATACGAATAAAGAGATGAAGAGCACCATTAACAGCAAGTATTTCAGCAGCGCTTCATCAACTCCCGCTGTTGTTTTTCCGGTGCTGTTAAAACTTGCACAACACCACATTGCCAAGTCTGACTGGGGTTTCAAGTCAAGTCAGTCGATTGAACAGATTCTGGTGGGAGTGGATGAGTTTCCCGCATACCTGAATCTCGAAGATCAGGGTATGTTTATGCTTGGTTACTATCATCAGCGTAAGGCTTTTTTCACGAAAAAAGAGGTTCCTATAAGTGAGGAGGTATCATCATGAGCGAAATCATCAAGAATCGATATGAATTTGTATTGTTGTTTGATGTCGAGAACGGAAACCCGAATGGCGATCCTGATATGGGCAATATGCCCAGGGTTGACCCACAGACCGGCAACGGTATCGTCACTGATGTCTGTCTCAAGAGAAAGATCAGGGATTATGTTGACCTTGTGAAAAGTGGAAACGCAGGTTATGATATATATGTTAAGTCCGGGGCTGTCCTCAATGATCAACACAAGAAAGCCTATGATTATCTGGGGATAAAACCAGACTCTAAGAAACCAAAAGACGAGGAACTGACAAAATTCATGTGTCAGAATTTTTATGACATTCGGGCATTCGGTGCTGTAATGACCACAGAGGTCAACTGTGGCCAGGTCAGAGGACCTGTACAGTTCAGTTTTGCCCGCAGCATTGATAGGATCTTCCAGCAGGAAATAACGGTCACCCGTTGTGCGGTCACCAATGAGAAAGATGCTGAAAAGGGCCAGACGATGGGCAAAAAACAGATTGTGCCATATGGCCTGTACCGTGCAGAAGGATACATCTCTGCTCATCTGGCTAAAAAGACCGAATTTAGAGAAGACGATCTTGAACTGCTCTGGGACAGTCTGATCAATATGTTTGAGCATGACCATTCGGCGGCAAGGGGTAAAATGTCTGCCAGAAAACTAATTGTTTTCAAGCATAACAGTGAACTTGGCTGCTGTCAGTCTCATATCCTATTCGACAAAGTGAAGGTGGAGGATCTCTCCCACGATCTGCCGCCCCGCTCTTTTGGGGATTATAAAGTAATAATCTCTGGCGATATGCCGAACGGCATTGAGTTGATAGAGAAATTATGATCGAAAAGAAATATGCCGAAGACGAGCTGCTCTCGTTGTCCGGCATACAACATTTCCATTTTTGTAAGCGTCAATGGGCTTTGATTCATATTGAGCAGCAGTGGGAAGAAAATATTCGGACAACTGAAGGTCACTTTCTCCATGAGCGTGTGGATAATCCATTCCTTAAAGAAAGCAGAGGCGACGTTGTGTTGTCAAGAGCATTTCCACTGGTTTCGTATCACCTCGGACTTTATGGAGTGGCCGATGTCATTGAGTATATCCGATCGGAAAATGGCATTTCTCTTCCGGATTATGAAGGTTTGTGGAAAATGCATCCCGTAGAGTATAAAAGGGGAAAACCGAAGATTGACGAGCGGGATGAAGTGCAACTCTGTGCACAGGCAATGTGCCTTGAAGAGATGTTTAATGTAACCATAAACTCTGCTGATTTTTACTATAATGAAATTCGGAGAAGAATTCAGCTCGAAATAACCGAAGAATTGAGAAACCTTGTGATTTCTTTGTCCGATGAAATGCATTACCTCTTTAAGAAAGAGCTTACTCCATCTGCTGAAAAATCCCGAAACTGCAAATATTGCTCTCTTGTAGATGTCTGTGTTCCGAAATTAACGAAAAAGTTTGTTTCTGCCCGTAAATATGTCAGAAATCATATGGATAAGGCATGTAATGGTGATCTCTGAAATATTCAAATTTCCAGACGTATATTTTCAAAAGTATTAATCTCTCCAAACTTCAGGTTAGTAAAGGGGTTCTATATCCATGAGAAAATTGTTGAATACATTATATGTCACAACCCCAGAATCCTATCTTCTCAGAGATGGGGAGAACGTCGTTGTTAAGGTAAAGGATGTTGAAACGTTTCGTATTCCCATCCATAATCTTGAGGGTATAGTTTGCTTTGCATATATGGGTGCCAGTCCCCAGCTGATGAAACTTTGTACTGATAATAAAGTTGGACTATCTTTTTTGACCCCTAATGGAAAGTTTCTGGCGCGTGTTAATGGAAAAGTTAGAGGGAATGTCCTGCTACGTCGTACGCAGTATCGAAAAGCAGATCGTGAAGAAGACTCTCTGGATCTTGCGAAATGCTTTATCATAGGAAAAATCGTCAACTGCAGAACTGTTCTTGGAAGAGGTATCCGTGACCACGGAGGCGTGATTGATGTCAATAAAATTCGTTCAGTTGATGATTTGCTGATAGATAATCTCAAGAGTATTGATTCCTGTTTAAACTCGGATTCTCTTCGTGGAATTGAAGGAAATTGTGCAAAATTTTATTTTAGCGTATTAGATGAACTTATTCTTAAGCAAAAGGATAATTTTTTTATATATAATAGGAATCGGAGGCCTCCTCTTGACAATATGAATTCACTGTTGTCTTTTTTATATACATTGCTTGCTCATGACGTTGAATCTGCATTAGAAACTGTTGGGCTTGATCCTTATGTTGGTTTTTTCCACGTTGACCGTCCTGGAAGGCCCAGTCTTGCGCTTGATTTGATGGAGGAGCTCCGGCCTTTTATGGCTGATCGCCTTGCATTAAGTATGGTCAACCTCAAGCAGATTGATGGAAAAGATTTTCTCAAAAAGGAAAATGGAGCTGTCCTCATGACTGAAGACGGAAGAAAAAACATACTTGCGGCCTGGCAAAAGAGAAAACAGGATCAAATTACTCATCCCTACTTAAATGAAAAAATTTCGGTCGGGCTAATTCCTTATGTGCAGGCAATGTTGCTGGCTCGCTATTTAAGGGGAGATATTGATGGTTATCCGCCATTTTTTATGAATTGAGGTGTTTTAAGTGATGGTATTGGTAACATATGATGTGAGTACAGAATCCGAAGGTGGAAAAAGCAGACTGAGAAAAGTGGCAAAAGAGTGCGAAAATTACGGACAACGGGTTCAGAACTCTGTATTTGAGTGCCTTGTAGATCCTGTTCAATTTGCCCAGCTTAAACATTCTTTATGTGATATAATGAATGAGGAGAAAGATAGTATCAGATTTTATTATTTGGGTAAAAATTGGAAAAATCGGGTGGAGCACTTTGGTGCAAAAAAAGGGTACGATCCAGAAGGTTTATTAGTTGCCTGATCTCCGCGAACCCATAGTGAACATTGATTCATTGGGAGGTTCGCAGGAAAAATCAATTCATTATATTTATGTTTTGTGGCGATTTCCTGCTGGATGCAAGAACGTGAATTTTTAAAAAAAGAATATATATCACACGGTTGATACATTGTCTAAATTAATTTGCGGTCGCACCCTTCGCGGGTGTGTGGATTGAAATTTAATAATGACCGCTATGAAGGTGTAGCTGAAGTTGTCGCACCCTTCGCGGGTGTGTGGATTGAAATCTTCATACGTCCTCGATCTTTCTTTCCACCTATGTCGCACCCTTCGCGGGTGTGTGGATTGAAATATCAATCCGAAGGGCATTCTAAGCAGATTAGAGAGGTCGCACCCTTCGCGGGTGTGTGGATTGAAATTGAACTGGTAAGATTAAATCTCTCCAACATCAGATGTCGCACCCTTCGCGGGTGTGTGGATTGAAATTGGCTCAATTTAATAAGATATTTGAGGTGGAATAATGTCGCACCCTTCGCGGGTGTGTGGATTGAAATTTAACAATGACCGCTATGAAGGTGTAGCTGAAGTGTCGCACCCTTCGCGGGTGTGTGGATTGAAATTGCTTATGCCTGTTCTGTTTTCATAAATAGAGAATGTCGCACCCTTCGCGGGTGTGTGGATTGAAATGAGGACAGTTTAAAAGACTCAATGAAGAACCTGCTGTCGCACCCTTCGCGGGTGTGTGGATTGAAATAATGAATGAATCTACTCTCTGAAATGCTTGATCTTGTCGCACCCTTCGCGGGTGTGTGGATTGAAATAAAAGGATTTAACAAGATCGCTGAAAAACAAATGTCGCACCCTTCGCGGGTGTGTGGATTGAAATTTGCATGTTGCACCATGATAAAGAGGCTTTATTCCCGTCGCACCCTTCGCGGGTGTGTGGATTGAAATAACTTGGGAGGAGTGATTTAAACGGCTTTTGAAGGTCGCACCCTTCGCGGGTGTGTGGATTGAAATATAACTTATGACCGTAGCGTCAAAATAAAAGGTAGTCGCACCCTTCGCGGGTGTGTGGATTGAAATACCGATGAATGGACCGGAGAAATCAAAGATAAGGTCGCACCCTTCGCGGGTGTGTGGATTGAAATCAGAAAACCCGACCATCATATGATGTCGAAGTGTCGCACCCTTCGCGGGTGTGTGGATTGAAATGAGATTAACCCTCATTGACCTTACAAGATCCATGTTGTCGCACCCTTCGCGGGTGTGTGGATTGAAATTTCATATGAAGACAAATCTCAGGATATTACAATAGTCGCACCCTTCGCGGGTGTGTGGATTGAAATATTTGCACTCGGGGTATATCCAAACATATTATGGAGTCGCACCCTTCGCGGGTGTGTGGATTGAAATGTTTATTGGTGCATTCCTGGCGTTAATTTCAGCGGTCGCACCCTTCGCGGGTGTGTGGATTGAAATGGAATGGTTCATTAGTACGTTTACAGATTTCCCTTGTCGCACCCTTCGCGGGTGTGTGGATTGAAATCTCCCAGGACTCCCACTTTGTTATAAGTGGTATGGCGTCGCACCCTTCGCGGGTGTGTGGATTGAAATAATTTCATATCTATACAACCAATGGAGAAGTCTGGTCGCACCCTTCGCGGGTGTGTGGATTGAAATTTCTTCAGACATTGCCGGTCTTGCAGGCCCCTCGTCGCACCCTTCGCGGGTGTGTGGATTGAAATTTTTCTCCAATTCATCTATTTTATCACAATATCTCGTCGCACCCTTCGCGGGTGTGTGGATTGAAATCTGTAGAATCTAACCATATCGCTCTTAATCCAGTAGTCGCACCCTTCGCGGGTGTGTGGATTGAAATTTACACACATGCAGCCCAATACATCAAAATGCCTGAGGTCGCACCCTTCGCGGGTGTGTGGATTGAAATCTTCTGCCCTGACGGGAAAGCCAGATATTTTTAACGTCGCACCCTTCGCGGGTGTGTGGATTGAAATACTTGCATCTGTCTTTACTATCCTGAAATCTCCTGGTCGCACCCTTCGCGGGTGTGTGGATTGAAATAAATTATGGACGGTAGAAAATGCGTTCTAAGAATGTCGCACCCTTCGCGGGTGTGTGGATTGAAATTCAAGGGGCTAGAGGAGGATAACCAAAGATGAGCAAGTCGCACCCTTCGCGGGTGTGTGGATTGAAATGGTTAAAGTGTTTTTATGTGTATTCACTTTTCCAGAATGTCGCACCCTTCGCGGGTGTGTGGATTGAAATAGGAACTGTTTTAGTACTCCATACCGGAAATCCTCGTCGCACCCTTCGCGGGTGTGTGGATTGAAATCTTGATGAAGCTCATGAATTTTGCCCGCACTTTAGTCGCACCCTTCGCGGGTGTGTGGATTGAAATTACCCTGATGGGCTATACTGGTTTGAGGTAGAAAGTCGCACCCTTCGCGGGTGTGTGGATTGAAATAAAATGATAACGCTGAAACAGCCGAATCAATGGTCGCACCCTTCGCGGGTGTGTGGATTGAAATGTTTTTGCAGCTGGGGGAAAACTCCAGCTTACTCTAAAGTCGCACCCTTCGCGGGTGTGTGGATTGAAATTAATTAGTGTTTTGAATGGGGCCGTTTATAAAAACGGTCGCACCCTTCGCGGGTGTGTGGATTGAAATAAAGATGTGTAAAGCGCTTTCAGATAATGAACGGCAAGTCGCACCCTTCGCGGGTGTGTGGATTGAAATAGTTAAGCCGGTGTAGTCAGTTGAGGGAAAAGTAGTCGCACCCTTCGCGGGTGTGTGGATTGAAATAATCCTTAAACGGATACTACAAAATAAGGTATTTTGTCGCACCCTTCGCGGGTGTGTGGATTGAAATTATCTGCTACCTCGGAAACGGGATATGCCTCGCAGTCGCACCCTTCGCGGGTGTGTGGATTGAAATAAAAAATCAAGGTAGAAATTTAGCCTGTATATTTTGTCGCACCCTTCGCGGGTGTGTGGATTGAAATTGTAGGCATCAATATCACCGTTAATGACATTCAGGTCGCACCCTTCGCGGGTGTGTGGATTGAAATGTTAATGGACGCCATAGGCAAAGCAGATACATTTGTCGCACCCTTCGCGGGTGTGTGGATTGAAATTTGTGGTTTGTACCCATCCTTCATGAGATTCGAGGTCGCACCCTTCGCGGGTGTGTGGATTGAAATAAAAATGGATAGATGAGGGTTGCCCTTTAACTGATGTCGCACCCTTCGCGGGTGTGTGGATTGAAATCGTTTGAGGTCCCTATGATCGTGTTGTTGTAAAAGTCGCACCCTTCGCGGGTGTGTGGATTGAAATACAAACGACGTTACGGTTGTAAACGATATAAGCGTCGCACCCTTCGCGGGTGTGTGGATTGAAATCCTGCAGGTACAGGACGAAGGACAAATCACTGGTCGCACCCTTCGCGGGTGTGGATTGAAATCCATATCTACAGGATCAGAAATACAATGTAGATGGTCGCACCCTTCACGGTGTGTAGATTGAAATATTATAAGTTCCAGAATAAACATTGATAATATAGTCACGCCCACAAGGGTGTGTGGATTGAAATGGTATATAGTAAAGAATCAATACGAAAAACAATATCGTCGCACCCTTCGCAGGTGTGTGGATTGAAACTCGGCCTCGAACTTTGAGATCTCCAGGAACCAGTAGCCTTCCCTCAAGACCATTTCACTCTCCATGACCTTTATTTTGTTTTTGAACAGCGGGCCGTCGATAACAAAAGTATGGAACTCCCCGTTTTCACCGCAGGGATCGATTGAAGGATTGTGCTTATTCAGGTCGCATATAAAATTTTCATCGATCTTTCGGCCCAGCCACTCTTTCCCTAACAACCCGGCTTTAACGCTGAGCAGGATCACCTCAAAACCCGAATCTATGAGGCCATTTAGAATCTGTTCGGAATTTCTCTGCCAGAGCGGCATTATTAACTCAAGGTCCAGTTCTCCGCAGATCCTGTCTACAAGGTTCTTGTGCGTCTCGATATGCCCGAAAACCGCCCCGTCTATTTTCTCCCCGCTGTCCCTTAAATCACGGACCACTTTTTTGAATTCCTGTTCATATGAAATAAAGTCCTTATGGATAAGGGGAATTCCAAGAGCTTCAGCCTGTGCATAAAGCAGGTCAGGATTGATGTCATGGGAACCGCGCCTCTGGATTTCTCTGAAGTTCAGGAGGTGGGAGACCTCAAAACCTTCCGAGATTGCCCCGTAACATGCAAGGCAACCGTCCTTTCCTCCGGTCCAGGAAACAACCACTCTGCCTTTATCACTCTTGCTTTTCTCGTTCTTGCTTTTCTCGTTCTTAGTTGAAATGGGATTGTTGCACATCTCCCATACACATGCACAATCTGAAAAAAAAAGCTTTTGTTTATCACCAGCTCTCTGCCCGAATATTCCTCAAAATCTCCTGAGGCCGGGTCTCTTTCCGTACATCAGCAGGATCAACAGGGAGCCATTTCAACAGGGAGCCATTGATAGTGACCCCGCAAAATATGGGAATAATTCTACTTTTATCATTAACATTAGCTTGCTGCATGCAAAAGCCATATAACATTAGGAGATACTGTTTACTCTGAGACTTCGGAGATACTGTTTACTCTGAGACCTTTCAAACACCCCGTAAAACAAAAGCATTAAATCTAAAGTTGAGTATGTTTGGGGTTAAGTTAGCTAGCAACAGATGAGATGAATTCCCCATGCCAGTAATCACCTTGCATTATGAAGACCTTGAGAAACTCACAGGAATAGATAAGGAAACCATCATAAAAAGGGTGCCCATGATAGGGGCCGATATCGAAAGGATTGAAGACGAGTACGTCGATATCGAGTTCTTCCCTGACAGGCCTGACCTTTACAGCGTGGAAGGGGCATCCAGGGCAATGCGGGGTTTTCTGGACCTTGAGACCGGGCTTCCCGAATATGAGATAAAGCCTTACGAGGTATCCATATCTGTCAGTGAGGATATCCTGAAGATCAGGCCCTTCCTCGGGTGTGCGGTTGTAAGGGGAGTAAAGTTTACATCCTCTTCCATCAAGTCCCTCATGGACCTGCAGGAAGACCTGCACTGGGGCCTTGGGAGAAACAGGAAAAAAGTTTCCATCGGGGTCCATGACCTTAAAAATGTGAAGGCTCCTTTCCGCTATATGGCAGTAGATCCCGGATTCGAGTTCGTGCCTCTCGATTACACTGAAAAGATGAGCATGACGGAAATCCTGGATAAGCACCCGAAAGGCACAAGATTTGCCCATCTCGTAAGGGGTTTTGACAAATACCCGATCATCCTGGACGCAAATGACAATGTGCTGTCCTTCCCGCCCATCATCAACGGTACACTTACGTCCGTGACCGAAAGCACAACCGACCTTTTCATTGATGTTACAGGCCTCGGGGGAGCTGTATACACGGCTTTGAATATTGTCGTTACAGCCCTTGCAGAAAGGGGAGGGCAGATCGAGTTTGTAAGGCTAATCCGTCCCGGGGGCGAAGAATTTGTCCTGCCTGACCTTGAGCCCGAAACCAGGCTGCTTACCACAGGTGAAGTAAAATCCCTGATAGGCATGGAATTCTCAGTTGAAGAGATCGTAAAACAGCTTGAGCGGATGCGCTTTGGAGCACGCGCCCTTGATGCGGAAACCGTTGAGGTAAAGGTGCCTGCTTACAGGGCAGATATCCTGCACAACTATGACCTTGTAGAGGACATTGCCAAAGGTTACGGCTATGAGAATATCAAAGTAAGGGTCCCTGAGACCTATACCGCAGGCAAGTCCCACCCGATTTCCCTGATGAGGGCTTCGGTAAACGAAATAATTGTCGGGCTTGGATATTATGAGGTTATGCCTTTTACGCTTACCAGCGAAAAGGTCAACTTTGAAAACATGCGCAGGCAAAAGACCGAGGACGTTACCCACGTACTCCACCCGATCAGCGAAGACCAGACAATGCTCAGGACAACCGTGCTTCCTAACCTGCTTGAAATCCTTGCCTTAAACCAGCACAGGGAACTCCCGCAGAAAATCTTCGAGTTCGGAGAAGTCGTAAGCAACGAAACAACCGGCCAGCACGTAGCAGCAGTTTCGATCCACCCGCAGGCAAACTTCACCGAGATCTATGAGGTTGTAGACGCTCTCATGAGAGAAATGCTGCTTCCCTACGAGGTAAAAGAGTCCGAAGACCCGGCTTTTCTTGAAGGCAGGCGGGCAGATGTTTATGTCAACGGCAAAAAACTCGGCGTCTTTGGAGAACTCCACCCCGAAGTAATAAACAACTTCGCGCTCGGATATGCCGTTGTAGGGTTTGAGCTTGACCTGAACGATCTTATAGGTAAAAATATTTAATTTAGAAGGTTAATTTTTCCTATTTTTAATTAACCTTTTAAACTTTACTTTTTTAACTGATTTTTATAATTAACTTTTAAATGGACTATTTCAATTGATTTAACCTTATTCACTATATCAAGTCGTTCTTTTCACGCTCGACGCAGGAAAGCGGTCTTGCAAACAAATAAGAAGAAAAAGGAAAGAATAGGCAAATAAGAGTCCAAATCTGCTTTTATTGCCTTTTACTACATTTCCCAGCTTCTTCTTTCTTCTTTCTTCTTTCTCTCTATTTCTTTCTTCTTTCCTCTTTTTAGCAGGGCCGCCAGACAAGCTGGTGGAGCAGCTTGTATTTACCTGTAGTTTGAAATTTTCTCTGTGGATTAAAGTGCGGTTTCCGGGAACAAGGGAAATATTCTTCGAGCAGGGAAGGCGTTTCCCATAACGCACGCTTTTTCTTAATAACAGCATGATTACCTGTTATTATTTTTCTTACGTAGCTGACAAGAAAGCTTCATCCCTAAAAGTCAGAAAATAAATACAAAAAATTTGCTTTTTGGATATTTTGAATAATATCGGCAAATTAAGCAGGGGCTGCCGATATATTATTACCAGTGGTTATTATATATAATTGTCATTATATACTTATTAATATGGTCTTACCAGTTGTATGCCTATATTTATAAGATCTGTTTGATTTTTGAAAAATAGGCATATTGATAGTGATTTTTACTGGAATAGACGATTGTGAGTGCTAAACACTGAATAAAGAAAGAAAAAGACAACTAATAACCAACAACCAAAGAAAACTAATTTTCAGAATCCTGGGAGAATAAAAATGAAAATCGGAAAAAGGCTGTGTTCAATAGTTGTAGCTTTATTCTTTTTGCCTTTCATCTGTGCGACCGCATCTGCGGATATGGCACAGGGTATTGAAACTCAGATCACTACCAATAACTCAAGCCAGATGGGTCCCGATATCTATGGTGAACGGATTGTGTGGCAGGATGATCGAAATGGATATTATGATGCCTACATTTACGATCCAAACTGGGATATCTACATGTATGACCTTTCAAGTTCCGCCGAAATTCAGATTACCACCAGTGAATCAAACCAGAGCGGTCCTGCTATTTACGGGGACAGGATAGTCTGGACAGATGATAGGAATGGAAATGCGGATATCTACATGTACGACCTCTCCAGTTCCACCGAAACTCAGATTACCAAAAACGAATCGAATCAAAGTGGGCCTGCTATCTATGGGGACAGAATAGTCTGGACAGATGATAGGAATGGAAATGCGGATATCTACATGTTTAATATCTCCAGTTCCATCGAAACTCAGATAACCACCAACGAATCGAACCAGAGAGGGCCTGCTATCTATGGGGACAGGATAGTCTGGACAGATGAGCGGAATGGAAATGCGGATACCTACATCGTCGACATCTACATGTACAACCTTTCTACTTCCACGGAAACTCAGATCGCAGGAGATGGAGGTTTTCTTGAATACGGGCCTGCTATCTACGGGGATAGGGTGGTGTATATGAGTGAAGGGGCAGGCGATTTAGTCTGGATGTATAACCTTTCTACTTCAGAACTGACTTTCATTGCTGCCGATGCGTGGAGCCCGGCAATCTACGAAGACAGGATAGTGTTGATGTATGGAATGGTGTTCCCAGACATCTACATGTATGAAATCTCCAGTTCCAGGGAAATACCGATAACCAGCGATGAAGCCGTTTATCATGGGGCTCCAGATATATATGGGGACAGGATAGTGTGGCAGGATGACCGCAATGGAAACCCCGATATCTACATGTTTACTCTTGCTTCGGCTGAGGTGCCGGCTCTGGAGGGAATGAAGGCTCTCAGGGAGTATGTGGAAAATACCTACAAATGCCATGTGATGACTAAAAACGCTCTTACTGAGCTTCTTGATACATCGAAAGGTTTCCACGAAAAAGGAGAGGATGCAAAAGCCGTTTCCATGCTTAAATCCTTCATTCATCTCGCTGAAAAAATGAAAGTATGCGAGCAGATTTCGGCTGCTGAAGCGGATTACATGGTTGATCAAGCAAAGGGGATTATCGACCAGATACAGGTTCATTAAGGGTGAGAAATGGAGTTAACACCGCCCACGGCGATGATAGGAAAAGCAATGGCATATTATATGCAATCATTGCCTTTTCTTTTTGACCCTTTTCCCAATCCCTCATTAAATCATTTTTCTCTCAGCATCTTTTCCATTTCTGCGGCTATTTTCCGGACTTCAGGTATTTCTTCGGTTTCAGCCAGCCTGTAGACCATGTCAAGCATCTGCTCTCTCAGGAACTCCAGATCTTCAATGGCAAAGCTCATTTCTTCGATGAGAGCTCCCAGGCTTTTTGTTTCTATGAAATCTGATAGCTTTGCAGGGTCTGCTTTTATCAGGAGGAGAGCTTCAGGGGAGTTAAAGTCCACATTATATTCTTCTTCAAAGGCCCCTTTTGGAAGGGTTTTGAGCCACCTGACCCTCCTGATATGGCTGATAAAGTCGCTGAGCTGCCTGTATTCGTAGTCCCCGGAAATCTTTCCGATCAGCACTTCATTGCTGGTTTTGAGGGGGACTGCTACAAGGTCTCCTTTTTTAATTTTTGTAATGAAAGAGCAGATATCCTCTGCCCAGGTTCCGGAACGATCTCCTCTCATGCCGGGATATTTCTCGAGTATGAGTTTCTTTACCTGCTCTTCGTTTTTAATATTCGATAAATCGGAGAACTCGGCCCATCCGATGGTAACCACGCTGTCCTCCCGAATTATTTCTTCATCTTCTAAAGTGCCTGCGGCTTTGAGCAACCAGAGCTTCATAACCTGTCTCCTTATTTCATTTTTAATCTGCAGTTTTTACTTCTTATCTGCCCATTTTCACATTGCATAAACATTATTCTGGTCAGAACAGTCCATTAATCTTTATTTGAATCTTTATTTGAATCTTTATTTGAATCTTTATTTGATTAATCCTTTAATCCATCCGGTCAACCTTTAAGTTTATTTTATTAACTTTTAAGTCAATCCTGATAACTTTTCCGACCTTTGATCTTCTACAGACTCGTACACCTTTTTTGCTATTAACTGTTTCCCGCAGTCCGGGTATTTTTCGGAAAAACTCTTTTAAGTTTACATCCCCAGGTACAGGTATGAGCAAAAATTGGGAGCATTTATGGGTTTGTTTATGTGCCTCATGAACCTGAAATTGATAGCAAAGGGCTGAAAATTCAGATGATTTACTGTGAATGCAAGGAAGTTAGGATCCTTGAACTACCCATCATTGAAATGACGGGCATCCTGCTTCACAGCTCTCTCTTTTGAGAATAACTCCGCAGGCTCTGCCCTCTGTTCCAGAGGTGATTAGATTATTAATTGCAAATTGTTTAATGTTGATGGCTGCATTAATATCTCTGTCATGGTTTGTATTACAAGAAGGACAA